>JAAXVE010000133.1 GCA_013335665.1 Candidatus Falkowiibacteriota bacterium | reverse complement strand
GTTGTTCATGGGAGCTCCTTCGCGCATTGGTTATCTCACTCAAGCAAAGGCATACCCATGAACCAGGTGGTATGTCAATCCTCTTCTCCTTTCTCCTGCTATTCCCCCTGGAATTTCTTTTCTCCCCAGGCGATTCCCATGAGTACAAGCGACACGAACCGTCGCCCGAAAATTGGGGACACTTCCCGTATTTTTATTGTTGCCAACCAACATTCTGCTATAACCATATATGCCACGTATCGCTCGCATCATAGCCGCCGGTTACCCACACCATATCACCCAGCGCGGCAATAATCGTGCTACGGTGTTTTTCGATGATGAAGACCGTCGGACCTATTTGAGGCTGCTGCAAAAATACACCGGAAAATACAGTGTAGCCATATGGGCATACTGCCTGATGGATAATCATGTCCATCTTCTGGCCGTTCCGGAGACCGACACCGGTCTGGCGCGTGGAATCGGCATGACCAACATGCTGTACACACAGTATTTGAACCGCAAGCTGAATCAATCGGGGCGTATCTGGCAAAACCGCTTTTTTTCGTGCATTGTCGAGAATAATCAGTATCTTTGGCACGTGGCGCGTTATATCGAACGCAATCCTGTCAAAGCGGGGATTGCAGTAAACGCTCAAGAATATCGTTGGTCCAGCGCCGCCGCTCATATTACTGGGAATGCCGGGACGACCACGAAAAACCGGGAAGCGTCCCTAGTTTTTCCCCTGTGATCGGTTACGGTGCAAGCGTTGAAGGTTGGTAACTGATAGTGAAAACGAAAAAAAGGAGGTGGTGGCACGTTGATTTTTTTATATTTTTGTTGAGGATTTCTTTGACGGTTTGTCCGTCAAAATATATATCACCCGTCATGATGTCGGAAAACCAGAGGAGATTTTATGTATAATGTAAAGGCTATACTATTCGTTCTTATTTTACCGCTGATTTCGGGCTGTATATCTCTATATAGTGTAGAAAAAAACACTCCTGCTACCGAAAATTTAAAAGAATTTGTAAGGCCGGGTGATACGTCCGGCATAACAAAAATATACGTAGGTAGGGGTAGCAATAAAGACACAGGGGAGTATTATGCAAATGAAACAGACTTGTTCTTTCTAGCATATTCTCCTGGTGGTCGCCTTCGTTCTGGACCTGTCCCAGCTTCTATGCAGCTACGTGGTATTACGAGTAAAATAGAGGAGTATTGTTTTCTTGATGATCATAGCAAGGATTATTGTATGAAAAAATTTATTGACAAACATGGGGTTGAAAAAGTTGATTTGACGGAAGGTAGTACTCGAAAATTTACAGTTATTAGTAAAGATCATCTTTATATCACATTTGAATCAGAGGACAACGGTGATGGTTATTTGGTAACTACATATGTAGATGGAACCAAAGGTATGACAGACTGGAAGTCTAGATATTCAAATATTAAAGAAAGTAATCGGATAGAAGATTACTTTGAATACGCAGATACCTACCCTATCTCAACTCAATCACGTAAAGCAATGGATGATATGTTCACTCGCTTCTTCAAAGTTTCAGTTGTCTCTAGTAAAGAGTCGGTACAACGCGCTACAACTAGCGGCGGAATTATGTCTTCGTCGGCTGGTTCTTGTAAGGACGTTTCATATAATATAAAAATTGAGCCGAGAACAACTCAATTGCCGCCAAGGGAAGTTACGGTCGACATAAACTATATTCTTAAACGGACGTATGAGCCATACCAACTTGAAAAAAAGGATGATCCATTGTTCCAAGGTGTTGTCTATCGATTACGCGCAAACAATAATTTTACTGTAACGGATAATGTCGCTTTCGATTGTGTCTTGACCTCTGGGAGGTTTCACTTTGCTGCAATGTCATTTTTAACTCGTTTGGCGGGTGCCAAAAACGTCAATGATACAGGGGTAAATACCACACTGACTAAGCTTGGCTTTGATGCCAACATTGAGAGCGTAAAATGAAGCGAGTATTGATAGTCTCCATCTTGTTTGTCGTTGGAAATGTATATGCCTCCACTATCACTTTAGGAACCACGGATATTTCCGAAAAAGACCAGACAGATGCAAGAGAACTTCGAGACAATACCAAAGCTCCAAATAGCCTAATAGGAGGTGTTGGTGAGTATATTGGTAAAACCGTCAGTGAAGTTTCGGCTAAACATAGTCAATCGTGCAAAAGTGGCGCAGCTGATTGGATTAATGTCGATTTTGATGTAGTCGCCGGCTTCTCGTCTGAAGGTGTGGATCGCGTGTTCTCGATGTCGCCATTGGACAAGTCAACCGGAACTATCGAACAGAATGCCAGTAAGAATGGTGTGAGTATTTATCGCGCTTCTAATCAAACTTTAGCCGGTTATTATATCTGGAATGCACATTGGGACAAAAATAGAAAATGGTGTTCTGGGAAAATTTATATAAGTGGGCAAAAATGTAACGCTTCAATAAAAGTTTATTCAGATTGTCGAAGCGCAGGTTATTCTGAATTTTAGCCTGAGCTGGGGATTCAGGAGCGACGTCCGGGTTAGGGCTGAAAAGTTACGGCACAGGAAATACTTTTTGAAATTCAGTAGTCTTTCGAAGTTTTATCAAGGTAGGATGGACCCCAAATGTCGCATGCGCAGTAATTGGCGCAATTGACACAGGCATTGGAAAAGCGGTATTTGTCTTACTTACAGGTGGCGGTTAACCATCGGCACCACCGGTCAAGCCGGTGGTGCCTCAGCGCCGTTGGTCAAAGGCATAAAAGGCAAATTTGGGAGACAGGATACGAAATACACAAAAGGCGGCCATTTGGCCGTCTTCGTCGTTTTGCTCCGCAGGATTTCTTCCTCGCTGGATCAGGCAAATTCGAGAAGAGTACATAGGGATTCCAAAGAAAGATAACATCCGCTATGTTGGCTTGGCGTCGACATGACG
>JAAXVE010000132.1 GCA_013335665.1 Candidatus Falkowiibacteriota bacterium | reverse complement strand
TTCAAGCATTATCACGAATGCTTGAATTCTCCTGTGAGAGAATGGTTGCGATATTTTTCTGGAAGTTTTTTGCCAGAAGCTAGCAGGTTTAAAACATTTTCAAGCTCTGCGATTACTGGCTTGTCTTCCTTGAATTTTTTAAGGTCTTTTTTGAAGTGAGAAGAATATTTGAGTGAATACATGGTTAGTCTTTCAATGCATCCTTGATTAAGCTAGAACCTTTAGTAAAGGTTTTGCTGTTTTGTTTGGCGCTGACGACGGACTCTCGCAGAACCTCCGCCTTGTTTAACGTAAAGCCGTTTTCATCTCGTATCTCGCAAGGAAAATTCCTGGTAATGATGACTTGGTGTAGAAATATTTTGACAGCCGAGCTCATATCCATGCCTAAGCCGTCAAGAATTTTCTTGGCCTTGGCCTTGGTATCGGCATCAATACGTATTTGAAGTTGTTCTTGGTTTTTTTTTGCAGTCATATATTTTTTTATTCCATCATTGTATGGCAATTTTATTGATTTGTCAATACAATGACCTTGAATTGGTAAAAGACTAGGCAAGCAACGGTATAATTGAAAAATGGGAGTTTTGTGTTATGCTATTACCATGTTAACCCTAGATACAGGCATTTCCAGTATTAGCCGGGTGGGGGATTCAACGGCTAAAAAATTAAGGTCCTTAGGCATTGAAACTGTCGAAGAGCTGCTTTTTTATTTTCCTTTCCGTTACGATGATTTCAGTAAGCCGGTTAAGACTAATCAAATAGTTAGTGGCGAGAATGCCTGCCTGGTAGGACGGATCGAATTGCTCCAGAACAAGAAGAGTTTCCGCAAAAAGGTGAATGTCACCGAGGCCTTGGTCAGTGATGAGAATGGCTCGGTCAAGGTGGTTTGGTTTAATCAGCCTTTTATTGTAAAAAACTTGAAAGTCGGGGATTTGGTGTCCTTGGCAGGAAAAGTGGAAGAGGATTTTGCCGGGCCGTTTTTGGCTAGTCCTAATTACGAAAAGATAATGCCCGGCGTGGCTGCGGTAAATACTCAAGGACTGGTGGCGAATTATAACCTGACGGCTGGCTTGACTCAGAAGCAGTTGCGCTATTTGATTAGGCAGGTTTTGCCGTTGGCAAAACAGGTGAAGGATTGGCTGCCAGAAGAGATAATTAAGAAGAATAAATTTCTTCCGCTGGCCTCAGCGATTGAATTGATCCATTTTCCTAAAAATCCGAACGATATTTTTCATGCGCGCCGGCGTTTGGCCTTTAATGAGCTTTTCGCCATCCAGCTAGCTGCACAGCAGAACCAATTAGGACTCTCCAGATCAAAGGCTCCGCAGATACACTTTGACCAAGAGCAGACAAAAAAGTTCGTCGATGACTTGCCGTTTACTTTGACCAATGCCCAGCGCAAGGCGGCTTGGGCAGTGTTGCAGGACTTGGAAAAAGACAAACCGATGACCAGATTGATTGAAGGCGATGTCGGTTCAGGCAAAACAGTAGTGGCAGCATTAGTGATGCTGAATGCGGCAGCGAGCGGTTGGCAGTCGGCCTTGCTGGTGCCGACAGAGATATTGGCTAAACAGCATTTCTTCAGCCTTAGCAAGTTGTTAAAAAACACGGATGTCAGGATCGGCTTGGTAACTCGAAGTGAAGCTAGGTCAAATCAAGATGAACTTGCCTTTACAGGAGAGGCCATTGGCAAGAAGTTAAAGAAGCCTGATCCGCAAACCATCATAAATAATTCGGATATCATAATCGGTACTCATGCGATCATTCAGCAAAAGATCCAGTTCGACAAGTTGGGGTTCGTGGTGATCGATGAGCAGCATCGGTTCGGCGTGGCTCAACGCCAGACGCTTTTGGATAAGATGACGCCAGGAGCAGATTCGACTCCGATTGTGCCGCACCTCTTGTCCATGACCGCAACGCCGATTCCGCGCAGCTTAGCTTTGGCACTTTATGGTGACTTGTCAATTTCCATCTTGGATGAATTGCCTGCTGGCCGCAAACAGATCACGACGCGCATAGTATCTGAGGACAAACGCCAGCTTGCTTACAAGTTCATCAAGGAACAGATTGAGCAAGGGCGCCAAGCTTTTGTAATCTGTCCGTTAATCGATCCGTCAGACAAGTTGGGAGTAAAGTCGGTTACGACTGAATTCGAAAAGCTTGATCAGGAGATTTTTCCCGACCTGGCGGTGGGCTTGCTGCATGGCAAGATGAAAGCTAAAGAAAAAGAACAGGTCATGTCTGATTTCGCTGAGAACAAAACAAAAATATTGGTTTCGACTTCAGTGGTTGAGGTGGGGGTGGATGTGCCGAATGCGACTATTATGATGATAGAAGGTGCCGAGCGTTTCGGCTTGGCGCAGCTGCATCAGTTCCGCGGCCGCGTCGGCCGCAGCGTGCATCAATCTTATTGTTTTCTGTTTTCTGAAAGCGGTTCTGGGGAGACGCAGAGGCGCCTCAATGCCTTGGTGGAAAACCATGATGGTTTCTCACTGGCTAAAATTGATTTGGAACTGCGCGGCCCAGGCGAGGTTTATGGCCAACTGCAAAAAGGTTTTCCTGAATTGAAGATCGCTTCGCTATTCGACTATGCCTTGATGGACGAGGCTAAGCAGGCAGTTGCCCTCATCTTGTCAGCCGACCCGCAACTAAAAAGCCACCCTTTGCTGATGCAAAAGATGGCTGATTGGCAATCTAATATCCATTGGGAGTAAAGATAGCGTGCTATCGCGTCGCTTCTGTTTGTCGGAAGGCCGGTTATTTATTTGTGAACAGTGATTTTATTGCTGCGATATTGTTGAATTCGTTTACTTCTATATTTTTATTTATCGCGGTTTTTGGAGGGGTGATGGCGCGGACAAAGCCGAGCTTCGCTGCTTCATCAAGACGTTGCGTCAGCTTCGGTGCCGGCCGGATTTCGCCGCCTAAGCCGACTTCGCCCACAACCAAAGTTTGCGCCG
>JAAXVE010000035.1 GCA_013335665.1 Candidatus Falkowiibacteriota bacterium | reverse complement strand
GATCAGTCGCCGAAATAGCTAAGGAGTGCGACTGATCAATATGGGTTTACAGGTCCTGCTAAGACGGTTAGCTTGCAAATAAATAATTTTTGTGGCGATATGGTCATGGAGAAGCCTAATACCGAAGGGACTGGTGGTTTGCCATCAGGCATGGAACAGTGTGATGGCACGGATGGTGTGGCTTTAAATCCTCCTTTGAGCAATCCTGGACGCCAGTATGGTTGCACAACAGTTGGCATGGATGTTAAGCAGGGGGGCAATCTTTTTACAAGCTCGAATGCATCGTGTGGGATGGGCACTGTCACTACCACTGCTTCATGTAATAGCGCTTTTTGGACTTATAATTTTTTCACGCCATCTGTCAGTCAATACTTTGTCACTGTTGAGTCAAGTAACTGGAATGGTTCAATTTATGGACCTCTAGAATCTTACATCCCCCCAGCTCCAGGGGAAAACGTTTGTCCGCAATTTGGCGTACAGCATCATGTAAGAGTTTTGGTTGATGGTAATTACAAGACGGAATTTTGTGCGAATGCAGTCGCTCCTGGCGGGACGAATGTGTTTACTACAGTGCCAGTAGGAGCATTGACTGGCGGGAATCATGTTGTGCGTTTGGAGTGGGATAACGATTGGACATATGATCCTGATGGAACTTGGGGGAGCGGGGATGAGGCTGATAGCAATATTAAGATATATTCTGTTGAGCTTAATGACAAGCCTTGCCCGGAGGGTGGCAATTGCACCGGATCGTGCATGCAGTTCGGCGGCTACTGTGGTGATGGCATTATTCAGAAAGAGTATGGAGAAAGTTGCGAAATAGGAATTACTAATTCCTCTCAACGATGTGCAGTTTTGAACGATAATGGCATTCTTGATTCTGATGGTAGTGCTTTTGATTGTACGGTTTTGACTAATAATACTATTGGTCAAAGCGGCATTGATTCGTTATATCTAGCACTTTGCGATTCCTGTCAGATCGGCTGCCAGGCTGATCCCAATAAGGACAAACTTGGTATGGGATGTTATTTGGGCCAAGCAAGCCCAAACGTCGCTCCGCCCCCGGCTTCTTGCCAAAAAGGTGTTTGGACATGCCAGGCTGGAGCTTTGGTTTGTAGTGATGTTTTTCCTACGGCTAAATTTGATTATTGTTGTTCTGGACAAAGCACTCTTTTGGCAACAAATAATGTAAACGGCCCATATTCAGTAGTTCGCGCGATTGCTGCTGACCAGACTGTTCCGTCATTTTGGGGGGTTTATGCCAATGTTGGTTCCGTATTTAACTATTACACCTGTGACCAGGTTTGTCACAAAGTTGGTAAGGTTTGCATAGGCGTTGGATTGAATAATCCGACTGTCAATTCTTGCAAGTCCGTTGTTCACGATGTAGGCGGCGCATGCAACTGTGTTAATCCGGCCAATACTGTTGCAGATAATTGCAAATCTCTTTTTAGCCTTGCCGGTGGAAGTACGGCCTCGCAACAAGCTATGGTTGGCATGGGGTATGCCTATAATCATCTTTGGGGCTATTTAGGCACATGCGAGGATTGCAATTTGGTTACTGGTTTAAGTAAATATTTCAACGTCGGTGAAACGGCATGTTATTGTCAGTAAAAATATGTACAAAAAAAAATTATTATTGATTTCAGTTATAGCAATTTTAATATTAATGTCATTTTTTCTTTATTTTTTTCTGTCACGACGTCACAGCCAGCAGTTATCTGGAAATATTCTCGAAAATAAAGCGGTTCAACAAGGCCAAATAGCCACATCGGCGGCGCCTTTTTTGCCATTCCAGATGGTTGAAATGAAAAAAATAACCCAGGCAGATTGCAAGGCCCTTACAGGCACAGAAAAAATTAATTGCGAGAATAGTCTTAAGGCGGGGGATGCGTCAATAAAGGGAGATATGCGCCTATGTTTAAAAATAAGCGATTATACTCAGCGTAATTTGTGTATTCTGAATTCCATTCTGCCGACTCAGGATGCTAAACAGTGCAATCGTATTGCGGATGGTGAGTATCGTGAGCGTTGTGAAGACGGCATAGGCATGGAAGCTGAAGGGGTTGATTATTGCAACAAATATAAAGATAGTGCCGATCCAGGTGAGATGCAGGAATGTCGTGATCGCACTGTAGCAATTGCTGCAGCCAAAAAAGGCGATATTCAATTATGTGCAGGGCTTAAAACTCTTGAGTATGGATACTTGTGCGAAGTGAATGCCATGAAGAAGTCTGGCAGTTCTTGCGAGACTTTGCAAGATAAGGATAAGCGTGAATTGTGCTTGTCCAGAGTGAGATTTACGAAAGTGCAGAAAAAGGAGGATTGTGCGGCGATCTCTAGTGAGGCTTACAGGAGGGTTTGTAATGCAATTTTTGACAATGCAAGCACTGACTATAAATTTGATGAGGATGGTGATGGCTTGAATGACTTCAAAGAATTATGGATCAGCACAGACCCTTTTAAGGCGGATACTGATTCTGATGGCCTTTCTGACAAGGATGAGTACGACAAATATCACACCGACCCGATTGACCCAGATTCTGATAATGATGGCATTAAAGATGGAGAAGAAATCTCAAGGGGCACTGATCCTAAAAAGTCTGAAACTTTAGAATCGGCCAAAGAAGTTGATTCTGATAAAGATGGTCTCTTGGATGTGGATGAAGTCAAATTACACACTGATTCAAATAAAGCAGATACTGATGGTGACGGCGTTAAGGATGGCGATGAGGTCAAGCATGGCACTAATCCTTTTGGTGTTGGTTGGCAGCAAGATACTGACGGTGACGGTTTGATAGATGTAGACGAAATATTTTATTTTACAGAACTGAACAAAACAGATACCGACGGTGACGGCATTAAAGATGGTGATGAAATTGCAAGAGGCACTGATCCTCTAGGAAAGGGCTTGTTTGATTTTGATCAAGACGGATTAAACGATGTCGAAGAGGCCAAATACGGCACCAATCCAGCTCTTAAAGACACGAACGGTGATGGTGTAAATGATAAAGATTCGATCAAGCGAAATATAGAGGCAGTTAAGCTTGATTCCGACGGTGACGGCTTAGTTAATAGCTTTGAATTAAAAAACAAAACCAACCCAAACATGAAAGATACTGACAAGGATGGCTTGAGTGATTTTGACGAGATCGAGAAATTTTATACAGATCCTCTTAATCCGGATACTGATCGGGATGGACATCTTGATGGCGAGGAAATTAGTAAAAAATTCAATCCTTGCGGTTCAGGCAAGATCCCTTCATCTAGTGAATTGGCAAACGCTTGTTCTAAATACCAAAAGAAGTGATTAGGATTTGTTTTTATTGTCAAAAATACCGGCTGCTAAGCCGGTATTTTTATGTAAAAATCTGACGGTTATCAAGATAATGTATGGCAGTTATTCCATGTTTTTTGCCAGAATTATTATGGCAATGAAGCTGGTCAGACTTGATAGGTAAAACGGGGCAGATGGGCTGACATGTTGCCAGAGCCAGCCGGCCAAGAGCGAGGCAGGCAGGAGTAACGTGCCGACAATCAAGGCATGCATTCCCTGGAAGGTCGCCTTTTGTTCAGGGTTGGAATTGTCTGCCACTAAGGCTTTTTCCACGCCTTCTGTTAAGCCGCCGTAAAAGCCGTAAATGATGAATAGAAAAGGGTAGATCGTAGGGCTTTTGGTGAAAGCGAAGACAAGATAAATCAGGCCGTAAAGCAGGTAGCCAATCAGCAAAACGTTTTTTCTTCCGATTTTATCAGACCAGATGCCAGCAGGGTAAGAAAGAATAGCATGGCTGGCATTGTAAGCAAGGTAGAGCAGGATGGCGCCACTGGCCGCAAAGCCTATATTCATGGCTTTTAAGATAAGAAAAATATTGGAAGAATTGCCAAGCGCAAAGATGGCGCTGGCCGCAAAGAAAACTTTCAGCTGAGTTGGCAGCTCATTCCAGGCAAAACGAAGTTTCCTGGCCGGCTTATCAGATAATTCTTTCTTGTTCTCCTTGACTAGCCAGAGGGCAAAAATTCCCAAAAAGGAGGGAATTAAGGCAATAAAGAAGATATTGCGCAGCTCGACATTGTTTTTTAGAAGAAACCAGGCCATTAGCACGCCTCCGACTGCACCCAAAGTATCGAGGCTGCGGTGTAGGCCGAAGGCTGCACCAGTTTTGCCTTCTTGGGCGCTTTCTGCCAATAAGGCATCGCGCGGGGCCGTGCGAATGCCTTTGCCAAAACGATCAAGGAAGCGTCCGCCAAAAAGCAGGACAGGCCCGGCGGCCAATGGCAAAAGGGCTTTGCCAATAGAAGAAAGCGTGTAGCCAGCAAGGGCGAAAACTTTTCTTTTTTTAATTTTGTCAGAAAAAAGTCCAAAATGCAGTTTAGTTAAACTAGCTGTGCTTTCGGCTAAGCCTTCAATAAGGCCAATTAAAGAGACTGATACGCCCAAGCTGGTGAAAAAGAAAGGGAGAATAGGATAAATCACCTCTGAGCCTAAGTCGGTTAAGAAGCTGACTAATCCTAGAGCTATAATATTGAACCAGGTGGTGCGTTTTGTCATGTGTTTTTTTGTAAGTGTAAATGTGTTAAAGTAATTATATCAAAAGGCAGGTGTTTAAGCACGATATGAAAATAATCAGAATCAAGCGAGGCTTTACGACGAATTCTTCAGGCAGCTATGAGTGGCTGCCAGGTGGGTTAACCAGCTCGTCTTCAACCAGCACAAATAGCATCGCTTCAACCAGCTCATCAACTATTGGCTGGGCAGATAAGACCATTCTTGGGTTGAGCGTAGTCTCTGGAATTTTGGCAGTCGCATTGACGGCCAAATTACTATGGGACAACAAGAAGCATGGAAGTAAACACAAGAAAAAATGATCATACTCAGGCCTGATAACGATGGAGGGGTAATTTTTAATTCGCAAAACGGCACGCAAGTTTGGCTTGACGGGGCCGGTTTTATTTTGGCCTTGAAATTGGCCAGAAAAGAAAAATTATCCGAAAAAGAAAATGAATTTGCCATAAAAGTTAGGAACGAGCTGGGCTTAAGCAAAGATGAGCCTATAAAAATAATCAAACCCTCGCCATTTACGATGAAAGCGCGCAGTTTTAGGCAGTTAGCTATTCCGGCCCTAGTCGATCTGCAGATAACCGAGCTATGCAACCTCGCCTGTCCTCATTGCTATGCTGAGAGCGGTCGCACTGGCAAGCACCTGCCATTGTCAGAGATGCTGCCATTGTTTAAGGAGTGTTCCGAATTAGGCGTGCTGGAGGTGGCCTTGGGCGGAGGTGAGCCGACCCTGCACCCTGAGTTTGAAGAAATTTTGAAGACGATAGCCGACTTAGACATGGTGCCAAACCTGGCAACAAATGGCCGGGCAATGACATTGAAAACAGCGCGTCTTATCAAAAAGTACGCTGGCGCAGTTGCTTTAAGTGTTGAATTTATCGGCGACAAATTTAAGAAGAGGCGAGGTTTTGAATTCACTGATTGGCTCAAAGCCGTAGCCAAACTAAAGGCGGTTGGAGTGCGCTTGGTTTTTCAGCTGACTGTCAGCTCTTCCAACATCGATGAACTGCCGGAGGTCGTAGACTATCTTATAGGCTTGAAGCCTTACGCCATTATTTTCTTGACTTACAAACCGGCAGGCCGCGGTAAGCAATTCGATGCGCCGCTTGCCACGTTGGATTTTTCACATGTTAAAAAACAACTAAGAAAAGTCTTCGCCATGTCTAACGGTAAAGTAAAATTCGGATATGATTGTTGCATGGGCCAAGGTTTGGTCGGTTGGGGTTTGGCTGGTGATGAGGAGATAGAGGGCTGCAGCGCTTTGCGCAGCAGTTTGGCCATTGATGTGGATTTGAATTTGTATCCTTGTAGCTTTAGTGCTATACCGGTCGGAAATTTGCGTAATAATACTATGATGGAGCTTTGGAGCAGCGATAAGGCTGAGTTTTTCAGAAATAATTTCGAGCAAAACCGTAAAAAGCAGGGCTGTAAGGATTGCTCATACGGTTCGCGTTGTTTGGGAGGCTGCCCGGAGTTCAAGTTGTTAGGATGCTATAAAAAAACAGGTGCGGAATAGATTTCCGCACCTGTTTTTTAAAAGGTGTTTTGCCTAGCCTCTTATCAAGGCCACTATGATAATATCTGCAGATGCGGCTAAACCATATAAAGAGAAGCGTGCCCAGACCTTGAGGTATGGCGTCTCGAAATACGAAGCGGCGTAGTGACAACAGGCATGCGCAGGGCTGGCGATGTAGCCAGCATACAGCATGGCGTAGATTATGGCGATAATCTGGAAGGGGTGAGACGAACTGGCAACCAAAGGCAGTATGATAGGAAAGACTGCAAGTGTCATGCCTTTGGAGTCGCCGATAATGAAGCCGATAGCATAAGATATCAAGCCGAGCAATGTCAAGCCAGCTCCGCTTGCCAGCCATTGGTTTGTGAGGATGGATATCTGCGGCATCTTGCTGATAGTGGCAGAGAATAAGAATATCAGGACCAATGTAAGGATGAGCTGCTTATCCATGGTGCGGATCGATTTCTGCACCTGCGCTTTCGTCGGTTTGAGCAAATATAATGACAATGAGATGAAAATGATCGTGCCGGCGATCATGGCGTATTTTATCTGATACATCTTGAATACGAATAAGGCTGCCATCAGGATCGCAATCGGCAAAGTAGCCTTAGATGATTGCTTGAAGCTGATTTTGCTTTCCTCTAAAATGTACTCGGAATTATTATCAGTCGTTTTCCAGGAATAGTATCCAACCGCTGCAAGCAAGACTAATACGCCAGGGAGCATATAGCTTACAAACTTGCCTAGGCTTAAGCCAGTGGCAGCAAAAGTAGCCAAGACGACTACGACGCTGCCCTCGATTGGCAGAAGGAAGTAGACGATATGCGTTGCCAGATAGTCTACAAGCGCGGCTGACAGCTTGTTAAGCTTGTTTTTCTGGGCTATCTGGCCGATAATCGGCGCCGAAATGATCGTCCTGCCTTTGACAGGCAAAATTCCAAGAACCATCGAAGTGGCAATTAAAGAGAGTCTGGGGTTCTTGATGAATTTGGTCCAATAAAGGAAATAGTCGGCAATATTGCCTAACTCGCGGTAGAGGTTTACCATGAAGAGCATGCCGATGAATAAGACTAGGACCTCGGCATTCTCGAGCTTGACGAAGTTTTTTAGCAGCACTTTGCCGGGTTGCGCCAAGAGGAAGAGGCTGGACGCGACAGCGATTGACAATACGATATTCAGCCCAAGGTTGAGCTTGCGCGTAAGATCGTGCCCTTTGATGGGTGTTGCATCGATCATTCGATTCTCTTTAATTATTATTGCTGTAATTGTAGCATTTTGCGGCAAGGTTGTTAATTTTCGTTTTTTTTGCTTTGATAAATGGTATCTAATCTAAATGAGTCTATATGCCCGAACTGCCAGAAGTACAAACCATAGTCGATGATTTGTCCCGCTACCTGCCCGGTCTTAATGTCAGATCATTCAAAGAATTGAATCCTTTAGCTTCCGGCAATGGAAGAATGTGCGAGCCGTCCTCGATTGATTTTTCTAAAAAAATCAAAGGACAGAAAATTATTTCGGTCAGCCGACGCGCTAAAACCCTTGTTTTCGAGTTGGAAAATAATTATTTATTAGTCCATTTGAAGATGACCGGCCAACTGGTTTATCGGTCCTGCGCCGAGAAGGATTGTGAGGTTGTTGCCGGCGGACACCCCATCGTTGGTGTCGGTCAAGAATTACCGAACAAATTTACGCGAGGACATTTCATCTTAAGCGACGGTTCAGATCTTTTTTTCAACGACGTGCGACGCTTCGGTTGGCTTAAGTTAGTCAGCAAAGAAGAATATCAAAAGTACGAACAAGAGTTAGGCATTGAGCCGTTTTCCGAAGAATTCACTTTGGCTTATTTTACAAGGATGCTTGAGCGCAAAAAAAGCGCCACGATTAAGCAGGCGATTTTGGAGCAGAAGTATTTAGTCGGCGTTGGTAATATTTATGCTGATGAGGCTTTGTTTGAGGCAAAAATCAAACCGCACCGGCAGGCTGGCAGTTTGTCAGCGGAAGAAATCAAGGCGTTGTGGCGTATCATACCGAAGTTGTTGGCCAAGGCAATCAAGTTCCGTGGTACGTCCTTTAACGATTATCGCGACGCACATGGTCGCAAAGGTAATTTTGTTAGCCAGCTTAAAGTTTAC
>JAAXVE010000131.1 GCA_013335665.1 Candidatus Falkowiibacteriota bacterium | reverse complement strand
TTTAATCGATAATCCGGACGCCACGGTCGAAGATTTGACGCAGTTTGTCAAAGGACCTGATTTTCCGACCGGCGGTATCATTTATAATAAGCAAGACATCCTGACCGCTTATGCAACAGGCAAAGGCGGCATCGTTGTCCGCGGCCGCGCCGAAATCGTCGAAAATAAGGCCGGCAGTTTTCAAATAGTAATTACGGAAATACCTTACCAGCTGAACAAGGCTACTTTAGTTGAAAAGATCGCTGACCTGGTGAAACTGAAAAAGCTTGAAGGCGTAAAAGATCTTCGCGACGAATCAGACCGAGAAGGCGTTCGCGTGGTTTTGGATCTGAAGAAAGAAGCTTATCCGAAAAAGATCTTGAATGCTTTATTCAAGATGACACCATTGCAAGATACTTTCCATGTGAACATGTTGGCCTTGATTGACGGTATCCAGCCGAAGGTTTTGACTTTGAAGATGGTGCTTGAGGAGTATATCAAGCATCGCGAAGTCGTTGTCCGTCGCCGCACCCAGTATGAATTGGACAAGGCTTTAGACCGCGCTCACATCTTGGAAGGTTTAATGATTGCCTTGCACAACATCGATGCTGTCATCAAGACTATTAAGGAATCGAAAGACAGGGAGATCGCCAAGGCAAATTTGATCAAGAAATTCAAATTGACCGAAAGGCAGGCTTTGGCCATATTGGAAATGCGTTTAGCGCAGTTGGCTAACTTGGAGCGTTTGAGGATCGAACAAGAATTGAAAGACCGCCAGAAACTGATCAAGGAATTGGAGGCTATTTTAAAATCACAGACCAAAGTACGCAATATCGTCAGGGACGAGATCACTGTTTTGGCTGAGAAGTTCGGCGATGATCGTCGCACGACCGTGGTTGAACATGGCGTCAAGGAATTCTCGGTCGAAGATCTTGTTCCTAATGAACAGGCCGTAGTCATGATGACTCGTGACGGTTATATCAAACGCGTTGCTCCGGACACCTTCAAGCAGCAGAACCGCGGTGGCAAGGGCGTGATAGGTGCCACCACCAAGGAAGAGGACATGGTTGAATTCATGTTCACTGTCATGACCCATTCCGATGTACTCTTCTTTACAACCAAGGGACGAGTCTTCCAATTGAAGGGCTATGACGTACCGGTTTCTTCGCGCACAGCCAAGGGCAATGCAATAGTAAACTTCTTGCAATTGTCTAGCGATGAAAAGGTTACCTCAGTCTTGCCTTTGGACAAGATTGCTGATAAAAAGTATCTATTTTTTGCCACTGAGAAAGGCCTGGTTAAGAAGACTGAACTGCATGCCTTTGATAATGTCCGCCGCAGCGGCTTGATTGCTATAAAAATCAAGGATGATGACAAACTTATCTGGGTCAAGCCGACCATGGGTGGAGATGACATCAACTTGATCACTGCCGAAGGCCAGGCGATCCGCTTTGACGAAACCGAAGTCCGCGACATGGGTCGCGGCGCGGCTGGTGTTTTTGGTGTCAGACTGAAACGAGGCGACGTAGTCGTCGGTATGGGCGTCATTTCCAAAGATAAAGAGAAATTGAAACGCTGCCAAGTCCTGACTATCATGGCCAACGGCTTTGGCAAACGCACGGCCTTGTCCAATTATAAGGTGCAAGGACGCGGTGGCTCTGGTATCCGTACCGCCCACATTACTGACAAGACAGGCAAGTTGGTCAGTGCCTACGTGCTTGATTCCGAAGCGATGCAAGAGCGCGATTTGGTAGTTATTTCAGAGAAAGCGCAAGTCATCCGCCTCCCGTATAAGAGCGTTCCGGAATTGGGTCGTGATACTCAGGGCGTCCGCATTATGCGGTTGAAGGATGAAAATGACAAGGTGGCAAGCGTGACTTGGATATAATTATTGAATATTTTTAATTAAGTAAGATACCCCCATGAAGAAAGCATATTTAATGGTAGCATTGGTGCTACTGGTGGCTACGGGATGTAGCTGGAAGATGGACAAGACTGTGCAGTTGAAGCCTGATGAGGCGAAGACAAAAGCTGAGTCATTCATAAATGAGAATTTGATGGATGGCAAGAGCAAAGTTAAGATTGAGAATTTGGCAGAAGATAACGGCATGTATAAATTTGATGTTAATTTTCCTGATGGTCGTAAGCTTGAGGCCTATTTGACCAAGGATGGCAAAAAGTTCTTCCCACAGGCTGTTGAAATCGACAAGTTTGCGGCTTCTAAAGCCGGCGATGCGGCAGGCGCACAAGCAAACAATTCTGATCAGCAGCAGCCAGCCCAGGAAGCCCCGAAATCTAATAAACCGAAAGTCGAGGCTTTTGTTATGAGCCATTGCCCGTACGGCACGCAGATAGAGAAGGGTTTATTGCCAGTCATCGACAAACTTGGTAAATCCATTGATTTCCAGATAAAGTTCGTCAACTATGCGATGCACGGTGAAAAGGAATTGAAAGAAGAATTGAACCAATATTGTATCAACAAGGAACAACCAGCTAAATATTACACTTATTTGAAATGTTTTCTTAAGTCTGGTGAAGGTGAGTCCTGCCTAGCTTCATCGGGGGTTGATGCTGGCAAGCTAAAGTCATGTGTTGCCGCTACAGACAGCAAGTACAAGGTGACGGAAAAGTTTAATAGCAAGGAAGGGTGGAAAGGGCAATTCCCTCCATTTGATATCCATACGGCGGAGAACGAACAGTACGGCGTACAGGGTTCTCCGAGCTTGGTCATCAATGGTCAGCAGGTCGAAAGCGGACGCTCTCCAGCAGAGTTGCTGAAAACTATCTGCTCAGCCTTCAATAAAGCACCAAGCGCTTGCAGCGCGCAGTTATCAAGCGCTGAGCCGGCTCCTGGTTTCGGTGAGGGTGAAGCTGATGGCTCGACTGGCGCAGCCGGTTGCGGACAGTAATATAAAAGATATTGATAAGTTACAAAAATACGCCTCGGATTTATGAGGCGTATTTTTTATACGAATGTCTTCATTTTTAACATTGAAGATTTTTTGACCTTATTGATTTATTTTTCTTAAATGAATAAGATATCCTTAATA
>JAAXVE010000130.1 GCA_013335665.1 Candidatus Falkowiibacteriota bacterium | reverse complement strand
GACGAAGGCGGTAATTTTTGCCCATGCTTTTAAAAGATATGCAAGATTGTATGTCTCGGCGTGGGGAGAGTGCGAGAAATTGCTTCAAGAAAAATTGGCCAAATATTTAGGGATTAGCGAGATTACGGATTCATTCATAGGTTTTGATGCTTTCACAAAAGCGCTGGCGCTGCCGAATTATGGTAGTGACATAAATGAAGGCTATGTGAAGTTATTGCAAACTGTCTTCGGCGAGAAACAAAAGCGCGAAAAAAGCGTAAAAGAGCTTTGGTGCGAATTCTTGTACAAAATCTCAAAGTTTTCGATTGAAAAAATGCCGACAAGCATAAAAACCTTAAGCGATCAGTTTTTTTGTCTGATAGCCAACGAATTCAGGCCGAATATCGGACCTGAATGGACAGACAAAGTCGGAGAAGAAATTGAAGAAGTGCTTTCAGGTTTGCCTCAGCGTGACGTAAATATTCTTAAATTGCATTTCGGCATCGGAGTTGAATCGCGCACCCTTGAAGGTATTGGCAAAGATGAAAAATTCTCAATCACCGATGAACGTGTTCGGCAGATCGAATTAAGGACCATTAATAAGTTAAGGCAACCCGTCCATCTTGACCGCCTTGAACGCTTCTGGCGCGTAACTGTTATTCCTGCTATTCCCCAGAGGATGCAGAAGGCAGACTATGAAACGGTAGAGTTCTTGCAGAAGATAGCCACTAAGGTCAATTATTTGGAAATATCCGTAAGGACTGCGAATTGCTTCAAAAGCGATCACATTGAGACGGTCGAGCAGCTTATCCTCCGCACGGAAAGAGATCTTATGAGGATTCAGAATTTCGGGTATAAGTCCTTGAATGAAATCAAGGAAATTCTGGCCTCCATGGGTTTGGCGCTCGCTAAAAATCCTAGCGTTCTGAGGGTTGGCATGGCTTCAGCAAAAGAAAGGCTTGGTTGCAACGTGACTGATTTGGGTTTGCCCTTTTCGGTTTGCACGGCACTTCTTAATGCAGGCATCTACAAAATTAGGCAAGCAGTCGTTTTCAATGATGAAGAGTTGCTCAAAATTCTTGATTCTCATAACTCCTTGACGACCGTAAAAGGTTTTTTATCCGCAATCGGGTTAAGCCTTGGAATGCAGCTACCTGACTGATCGAGAAGTTCATTATCTCATGCAAGTAGCCGCCACGCACAGCGATGGCGGTTTTTTTGTACAAAATAGCTTTATTTTAGGCATATTTGGCACTAAAACATGGTTTGGGTCAACTATTGAAAAAAGCAATAAAAGATGGTAAGGTATTTTTAGTATTTTATTTGACTATTGGCTAATTTTATTGTTTTTTATGACACTTCGCTCTTATCTTGTCTCCATGTCGCTCGCGACACTTTTTTGTTGGTCTGCCTGGGTCTACGTCTTGTTTTTGGTAGATCCGACGGCTACTAACTGGCTTGGTTTTTTACTGTTCTATCTTTCGCTTTTTATGTCTTTGGCCGGTACGAGTGCCATTATCGGATTCTTAATCCGATTCAACCTATTGAAGCAAAAGCTTGTCTTCCGCGCAGTTCAAGATGCTTTCCGCCAATCTTTTTTATTTTCTTTCTTGGTGGTCGCTGCCATGGTTTTGTTGTCACGCACCCTTTTTACCTGGATCAATCTGATTTTCCTAGTCGTTGCCTTGTCTCTTTTGGAATATTTCTTAATAAGCTATCGAAAAAAAGTTTAAACATATGAAAGACCAATTAGTAAGCCTGAAGGAGAAAATATTAAGCGAGCTCGCGCAGATCAAACAGTTGTCAGCTTTGGAAAACCTGGAAAACCAGTTTCTGGGGCGCAAGGGCGAGTTGACTAACCTGTTGAAGCGTCTGCCAGAAGTAGCGGTCACCGAGCGCAAAGCCATTGGCCAGCTAGCTAACGAGATCAAGGTTGAATTGACCGGCCGCGTCGCTGAAGTCCGTGAAAAGTTCGAGAGCCATAAGGCCCAGAGCGCGGTCGATGCGACTTTGCCTGGGCTTGATTTACCCCGCGGGCACCTGCACCCAATGACGATCGTCCAAAAAGAGTTGGAGGAGCTATTTATGTCAATGGGTTTTGCGATTCTGGACGGTCCGGAACTCGAGTCTGATTATTATAATTTTGAAGGATTGAATATTCCGCCCCATCATCCTGCCCGCGACATGCAGGACACATTTTATATCGACAAGAAGAATAAGGATGATGAATACGATTTAGTAATGCGCACGCAGACTTCTTCGGTACAGGTCCGTGCCATGCAGAAATACGGCGCGCCTTTGCGTTGTGCTATTCCTGGTCGCTGCTTTCGCTCAGAGGCGACGGATGTGCGCCATGAGCACACTTTTTATCAGTTGGAAGGATTGATGGTTGATAAGAATATCAGTTTTGCCAATATGAAAGGCGTCTTGGAGGCCGTGGCTCAGCGACTTTATGGTCCAGAAACCAAAGTCCGCTTGCGTCCTAAGTTCTATCCGTTCGTCGAGCCAGGCTCAAACGGCGAGGTTACTTGTTTCTTGTGCAAAGGGCAAGGCTGCAGGCTGTGCAAGCAGACCGGCTGGCTTGAAGTCTTCGGTTCGGGCATGGTGCATCCCAATGTGCTCAAGGCTGGCGGCATCGATCCGACCAAGTATCAAGGTTTTGCCTTCGGCTTCGGATTGACCCGCCTGGTGATGTTAAAGTATAACATCAACGACATTCGCTTGCTTCAATCCAGCGACATTAGATTTCTGGAACAATTCTAAAAAATTATTTTCTACCCGATTATGTATCTCTCATTAAATTGGTTAAAAGATTTCGTAAAGCTGCCCAAGGGTACGACGCCCGAGGAGTTAGCCACTCGCTTGAGCTTGCACACTGTCGAGGTGGAAAAGTTCGAGGACCAGGCGGCAAAATTCAATAATGTTGTCGTCGGCAAAATATTGGAAGTTAAGAAACATCCAGGGGCTGACCGTCTGCAGCTGGCTGAAGTGGAAGTTGGCGGCAAGGTGCCTTTGCATATTGTGTGCGGCGCACCGAATATCGCTCCTGGACGTTTCTTAACTTCCAATATTTTGCCGACGACAACATTATTGA
>JAAXVE010000129.1 GCA_013335665.1 Candidatus Falkowiibacteriota bacterium | reverse complement strand
AAAATCGCTGAATTCTGATAGGGCCATCTTTACAGCGATTTTAAAGGCGCTAGCATCCAAGCATATGAGAAGGTTACCGATTGGCTTTTGTCCAAGGGTTCAGGAATTAAAAAAATCTATGCTCAGTTTTTCACCCAGTACGGCGTGTCTAGCCGGGCAACTAGCACTGAAATAGTTTTGGTTGATAATGCCACCTCGACGCCAGCAGTGCTTGGCGTAAAGATTTTAAATAATCAATACGACTTAAAATCCGAGGCTAGACTGATTCACAAGAGTCAGTTGGAAAAGGGACTGTATTTAAGAGCGATCGGCAAAAAGGAGAATAAAACCAGCGAACAACACGGCTTGCGCAAATATATTGCCAACCTACCCGTCAGCAAGTTGAATAGACAGCAGATCGGAGCGCTTAATAATTTCGTTATTTATGGCACAAGGAGTACGACTAAGCTTAGTTGGAATATGCGTTTTTACCTTTTAAAGTCTTATCAAAGCGCCTTTGGCCGCATTCCTGTATCAGCAGAAGATTGGCTTGATTTGCTCATGATTGCCAACGGCCAAGCGCCGTCCAATCAAAAAACAAGCCGTTCTGCTTGGGCACAAGGTCGCCTTAATGCTTTAACCAAAGGATTTTCGGTAACGGATGATATGACCAGGCATGCATTGATGATAGTTGCCTACGGAGTTGCTAGTCCGAGCGACCAAGATGATCAGTTGCAGAAGCAGGCTCAGTTGAAATATGAAAATGAGTTCAAGCGAAAACCTAAGAATCAAGACGATTGGAATCAGGTGAGAGCTATCGCTTATTTCTTGTTCGAGGAGAGATGATGATATATGGGGAATGACGCAGCCCGTCCCGGTGCAACGTGCTCACTCCTGCCAAGAGGGGAGTTGGGAAATCCTTTCTTGTTAGGAGGAGTACGCAAGTCGGGACGGGTAGTGCGAAATCTATAACATTAAAAGAACAGAATTTCCAAATAATACATTACGACACAAAAAAGCTATTTTAAAGGTGGCTTTTTTGTGATTTTAGGACATCAAAAATACTAGGAAAAATGAAAAAAGCAAAAAAATTTGCTTCAATATCAGCCCTTAAATTCACTTTTCCACACGGCAAAATAACAGGTCATCAAAAGCGGCGAAAGGAGGTGGTATTTTTGGGTTTTGTTCTAATTTTAGATAAACTTATAATCCTTGACAGTACTAGATGTTGTGGTATACTCAAAATATAGAACACAAGATATAGGAATTAGGGGAGGATTGCTCAGAAGCACCGAAAAGCGCTAACTTGAAAGAAAATTCAAGTGCAAGGTTCGATTTGCGGTGTTTTTTTGTACCCAAAAACCTCTTTACTAAATAAAAGGAGACGCGCTGCTCATTGGCAGACGATTATATATACTATGAAGTGTCCAGTCTGTTATTTTCAAGATACCAAGGTTGTCGATTCACGTGTAGCTTCAGACGGTTTTTCCATCCGGCGTCGACGCGAGTGTCTGAAATGCGGTTTCCGCTTTTCGACTTACGAGGAATTAGAAATCCTTGAACTGACCGTAGTTAAGCGTGACGGCCGCCGCGAGCCTTATAGCCGCGACAAGATGACCCGCGGCTTGAAACGGGCCTTGGAGAAGCGGCCGATTACCGATGAGACCTTCAAGAAGCTGATACACCTGATAGAACGCGACTTGCAGGTCCTGAAAAAAGAAGAAGTGACGAGCGACCAGATCGGAGCCAGCGTAATGAAACAGTTGAAAAAGGTGGACAAGGTTGCCTATATCCGTTACGCTAGCGTCTATCAGTCCTTCAAAGACCTGACTGAGTTCAAAAAAGAATTGAACAAGCTTTCCAATAACAAGGACAAGGCTAAAGAATAAAAAAGCCAATAAGACTTTATATCATATTAATTAACGATACCATTCCCCATGCCAAGCGAAAACAAAATCAGTCAACTCCGTAAGCGTTCAGGTGACATCGTTGCCTACGACGAACAGAAGATTGCCACAGCAATCACCAAAGCCATGGAAGCGGTTGGCGAAGGTAGTCCGGAACTGGCAGAAAAGCTCGCACAAGAAGTGACCAGCCTCACCGCCAAGAAGTTCCACTATCGCTCGATTCCGGCCGTCGAAGAAATCCAGGATCTAGTCGAAGAGGTACTCATCTCTAACCGTCAGATCAAGACAGCCAAAGCCTACATCATCTATCGCGACCAGCACAGACAGCTGCGCGAACTCAATGCCCGCATCGATGAAGAGAAATTGATGCAAGACTACCTTGGACAAGCCGATTGGCGCTTGAAAGAAAACAGCAACATGAGTTTCTCGGTCCAAGGCTTGAACAACTATATCGCCTCCTCGGTTTCAGCCCGCTACTGGCTGAACAAGCTCTATCCAGAGCCGATCCGCCAGGCCCACGTCAATGCCGACTTCCATATTCACGATCTCGGCATGTTAGCCCCTTACTGCTGCGGCTGGGACTTGAAGGATCTTCTAATCAAGGGCTTCGCCGGCGTTGCCGAAAAAGTCCAGTCCAAACCGCCGAAGCATTTCAAGAGCGCCTTAGGACAGATCGTTAACTTCCTTTACACCATGCAGGGAGAAGCAGCCGGCGCTCAGGCTTTTGCCAGCTTTGATACTTACCTTGCACCGTTCATCAAATATGACAACCTGAATTACCGCGAAGTCAAGCAGAGTCTGCAGGAATTCATGTTCAACGTCAATGTTCCGACCCGCGTCGGTTTCCAAACCCCTTTCATCAACGTGACCCTGGATGTCGTGCCATCACCGAAGATGGGAGAGGAACATGCGATTATCGGCGGCAAGTACATGCCCGAGACATTAGCTGAATTCCAGGAAGAGATGAACATGTTCAACCAGGCTTTTGCCGAGGTGATGATCGAAGGTGATGCCACCGGCCGCGTCTTCGCTTTCCCGATTCCGACCTATAATGTTGACAAGAATTTCGATTGGGATGCCAAGGTTCTCGAGCCTGTCTGGGAGATGACTGCCAAATACGGCATTCCTTATTTCTCGAATTTCATCAATTCTGATATGGACCGCGACGATGCACGCTCAATGTGCTGCCGTCTGCGCCTTGATAACCGTGAATTACGCAAA
>JAAXVE010000034.1 GCA_013335665.1 Candidatus Falkowiibacteriota bacterium | reverse complement strand
AAAAAAAGAAAACTCAAGCATTCCGATTAAGCTTAAAGAAATTTTTGTCCGTTTGGTCATATAAAACCTTTTTTTGTATCAAATGCGGTTTTCGCTGATGTTACCACCACAGAAAAAGTCTTCAATCCACACAACATCATTTCAGATGATGAAATATTGAACTACAGCTCGATGTCTTTAACCCAGATACAGGATTTTCTTAATTCTAAAGGCGGATTTTTGGCAACATACCGCACCACTAACTCCAGCGGGGTCATGATGTCGGCTGCTGAAATCATCTACGACCGCGCCGTAACCAACAAGGTCAACCCGAAATTTTTGATCGTGCTACTGCAAAAAGAACAAAGCCTAATCGAGAAAAAAAATCCGACCCAAAACCAGCTAGACTGGGCCGTTGGTTATGGCTGTTTTGATAATCAGGCCTGTAATACCCGTTGGCTAGGCTTTTGGAAGCAGGTTAATAGCGCCAGCCTTCAGTTTCGCGATTATATGGATAATCCGGACCTATATAACTACAAGCCTTTCGGTACGTATACGGTTTCTAACACTGGCCGCGAACCTTCCGTTGTTACCCCACAAAACCGTGCGACTGCCGCGCTGTACAACTACACGCCGCACGTCTACAACGGCAATTACAACTTTTATAATATTTGGCAACGCTATTTCCCTTCTCAGGCCGCAAGTTATCCGAATGGCTCACTCCTACAGGCCGACGGCGAAATGGGTGTTTGGTTAATCCAATACGGCAAGCGTCGCGCTTTTACTTCTCGAGGCGCCCTGACAACTCGTTACAACACAGCTCGCGTGATTAAAGTTACTAAAGATGAGTTGAACAGGTATCCGGTTGGGGCTCCAATAAAATTCCCACAGTATGCATTAGTACGCTCTCCTAAAGGAGGTATTTACCTTATCGTTGACAATCTTCGCCGGCCGATTACTTCTGACGCTTCCTTCCGCAAGCTAGGCTTCAATCCTGAAGAAATAGTAAGCGCAAGCTGGGAGGATCTGAACGGTTTCGAGGATGGGGCACCGATCACTGCCACTTCGACCTTCCCGACTGGTACACTGCTTCAAAATAAAAAGACTGGTGGAGTTTACTGGGTACAAGATGGCCAAAAGGCACCAATCGTCGATGCTGCCATCATGAAGACAAAATTTAAGAATCGCAAACCAAAAGCCGTTACTCCTAAAGAGTTGGATGCATACAAAACTGTTAACCCGATACTATTTGATGATGGCGAGCTATTAAAGTCCAACATCGGCAATTCAGTCTTCATCATAGCTGATGGACAGAAACGGCCAGTCACTTCCGGCGCTTTATTTGAAAAACTAGGATATAAGTGGGATAATGTAATAAGTGTTTCACCTAAAGTACTCTATTACTACCCGGAGGGCCAACCTATGACTTTGCCGACGCCTGTAGCCACGGACACTACGGTAACAACTGTCCCTGCTACTACAACTCAGCCAGTCAACACGCAGGCAAGTCTTAGCACCACCACTCCACAAAGCTAATATGTCCATCGTCTTTGCTGCTATCGCGCCTCATCCGCCACTACTTATTCCTGCCATTGGTAAGGAAAATATTTCCCATCTGAAGGCGACTGATGAAGCCTATAAAAAGCTCCAAGAAAACCTTTACGTCAGCAAGGCCGATACTATTTTAATTATTTCCCCTCACGGACTGGTGCAAGGAAAGACTTTTTCCATGAACCTAAGTCCTGAATACACCGCAAATTTTGAGCATTTCGGTGATTTCGCAACCAAATTCAGCGTTTCCGGGAATGTTGGTCTGACTCACAAAATACGCGAAAACCTTGAAACAAAAGCCCCACTGCAACTTATCAGTCAACCTACACTTGATTATGGTTCAGCCATACCTCTTTATCTCTTGCTTAACCATAATTTCAATTCGATCAAAGTAATTCCGCTTTATTACTCAGGCCTCGACCTTGATGCCCACTTCCAATTCGGCAAACTTATCAAGCGCGACTTGATCTATAGCCAAAATCGTATCGCAATCATAGCCTCCGGCGACTTATCACATAGTTTAAGTAAGGAATCCCCTGCCGGGTTCTCTCCTAAAGCCGCTAAATTTGACCAAAAAGTCATCGAGTGTGTAATTAAAGACCAGCCACAAGAACTCTTAAACCTCAACTCAACCCTAATCCACGATGCCAATGAGTGCGGGCTTAAATCTATTCTAATTCTTATGGGCATCTTGGAGGACATCAAACATGAACCACAGCGCCTTTCATATGAATCCCCCTTCGGAGTAGGTTACCTAACGGTTAATTTCAAGCTTTAACTTGTACGCCATTATATAGAAAAGAAAAACAGCCTTACTCTGGCTGTTTTTCTTTTTTTGGACTATCTGGCTTCTTGTCTACAATCTTGAAAAAGTAACGCCATTTTTCACCTGTCTGGCAGAGCTCTTTAGTGTCATTCATGGCCTGCTCGACTTCTTGCTTGGAGTGTAGCTTGCAAATTTTAAATACTGAATTCCTTTTCATGTTCGGCACGGACATCTCTTTAATAACCCTCAAAGCAAGGTCTTGCCATTCATAAGCTGGGGCTTTTTTGGCAGGAACCCTGTTCTTTAAAACATCACCAAAGGCCGAAAAACCTTCATCAACTTTTAGCATATCTTATCACTCTTATTTATTAAATTTTGCCATCTCATATCAGAATAAGTATACCAGGTCATTCATGCAGTTTCTATATTGACCAATCTGTGCTTTTATGATTTAATAAATCTACTTAAACTAGTAAAAATATGCCTAAAATACTTAAAATTCTTACCAATCCCGACCCGATTCTCCGTAATATGTCAGTCGATGTTGACCTGAAAATAATTGCCACCCAAGAATTCAAGCAATTAGTCGAGGATATGAAAAAAACAATGGTGGAAAAAGATGGAGTGGGTTTGGCCGCACCTCAGGTAGGCCAAAATATTCGTCTGATCGTGGTCAACACTGAAAGAGGCCCGCTCTGCTTGATCAATCCTCGCCTTACAAAAAAATCTTTCGCCAAAGAAGTTGCGGAAGAAGGGTGCTTTTCATTACCCAACCTCTTCGGCGAGGTTAAACGCCACAAGAAAGTGACTTGCAAATTCATTACCGAAAACAATAAACAAGGAGTGATCGAAGCTAGTGGACTGATTGCGCGCGGACTGCAGCACGAAATCGACCATCTGGACGGGATACTCTTCATCGACAGGCTCGAGCCTGGCGCTAAGCTGATCAAAGAAAAAAAATGAAGCCCCCTATCCGCACCATCTTTATCGGCACGCCGGCCTTCAGCGTTCCGGCGCTCGAGGCATTATTGTCAGACCATGATTTCAACGTAGTCGCTGTCATTAGCCAGCCAGACCGACCGATCGGACGCAAGCAAGAAGTTACGCCAACACCAGTTAAACAGTCGGCATTACTCGCAGGCGTACCCGTCTTGCAGCCAGAGAAAATTAGAGAGATTATTCCCCAGATTTCCGAGCTAAAACCGGAAATAATAATTGTTGTAGCTTACGCCCAAATAATTCCGGAGGAATTGTTGCGATTGCCTAAATTCGGCTGCATCAATATCCATGCCTCCCTGCTGCCAAAATACCGTGGTGCTTCTGTGCTACAGGCACCAATACTTAACGGAGACAAGGAATCAGGTGTAACCATTATGAAAATGGATAAAACCTTGGATACGGGACCTATTATTAATCAGGCAAAAATAAATCTTGAGCCAGACGAAACCCCAAGTACCCTGGCTAAAAAATTATCCGACTTAGGCGCAAGCATTCTTACGACAACCTTGAAGAAATTCATATCAGGTGAATTTAAGGCAGTCCCCCAAAACAATAGCTTTTCTAGCTACGTCAAAATGTTAACCAAAGACGACGGTCGAATCGATTGGAATGACTCAGCAGAAAATATCGAAAGAAAGGTGAGGGCTATGATGCCCTGGCCTGGCGCTTGGACAACTTGGGACGGCCAAACCCTTAAAATCACTGCAGTCAATAAAGAAATCAGGCGCATTGAACAATACCGCCCTGGTGAAGCCTTTTCAGATCATGGCAAGCTAGCCATACAGTGTGGCATTGACGCACTAGTGGTCGAACGCCTGCAGCTGGAAGGAAAATCAGTAATGGGGTCAGAAGAATTCTTAAGAGGAAATGCAAAAATTCTGCATCAGATATTGACATAGTCTGTTATCTGTTTTATATTAATAACTAGCAAAAACACCCCGCAAAGGGATTTTTTGTTTCAACAGACCTGGCGCTATCGTCTAGTGGTTAGGACATCAGGTTCTCATCCTGGTAACCGGGGTTCGATTCCCCGTAGCGCTACATATAAAAAGCCGCACCGTCTAGGTGTGGTTTTTTATATGTAGAGTTATGAGGTTGAGAACCCCGGACTGACAAAACAATACCGAAGATGATAATGCAAAAAGTCATAAGAGCAAGTACCTGAACCAACTAAAATACTGACGGGGTGGGGCTTGCCCCGGTGAGATCCCCGTAGCGCTACATAATATACAAAGTCGTACCGTTAGCAAAGCAGCGTTGGTCATAAAATAAACTAAATGCTGACGGCGTGGTGAGATTCCCAGTAGACCAAGCGAAAAATTTCAAGAAAAAAACGGTTTACAATAAGGAATCAAAATCGATCATTCGCTAACCTCTAGGGATTGACTTTTTTCATAATTGTGCTAAGGTTTTCATGTTAGGATAGCCAAAAACTATTCTTTTTTATTTGGTAAAAAACCTACTCATATGAAAAATCGATCAGCTAAAAGGAGGCTGAAAAATCGTTCTAGGAGGAAGGAAAGGCATCATCAAAGTATGCTCAACCCGAATTCTGACATTGACCCTTTAAGTAGTCATTCATCAAGGAGAAATCGAGTTGGGCACATCTACGCAGCGCTAGGCATAGCTTGTTTGGGTTTCTTTGCCATAATTCAATATGTCTTTGTTTATCAGCCATATGACAGCATGGCATCAAATGCACGACCGTTACAATCGCAAACAGCAAACCTAGGCAAAACTTATGAAGCAAACAGGAACGAACAAGTAAAAGCCAATACTGAAAGTAAAAATAGCGAGAAAAATAAATTGCCAGTAGCTGGGCCGTCAGAATTTCATAAACAGGTACTCACCATAGTCAAAGACACGCCCATGGAAAAAATGGTGACTGAAATCGCCAAACGCGACCGGGCTGTTGCAGCATATATTGTCGGGATAGCCATGAAGGAAAGCAAATTCGGCAAGTACTCGCCAAAAAAGAACGGAAAAGAGTGTTTTAATTACTGGGGATACCGCGGCAAGGAAAATACAACCCAAAGCGGTTATTCCTGTTTCAATTCCCCGCAACACGCGATTAAAGTGGTCGGTGATCGCATCGAATCCATGCTAGGCAAGGGTTCACGCACCCCGGCGCAAATGATCAGCTGGAAGTGCGGCAGTTCCTGTGCCGGCCACAGCAATGAAAGTGTTCAAAAATGGATAGCCGATGTCAGTATCAACTATTACAAACTAAACCCTCATAAGCAGATAGCTAAGAGCAAATAAGTTTTAAAAAAAGACCACCAAATTCGCAGGTGGTCTTTTTTTGTTAAAGTCTTAATCAAGGTTGCTTGATCAATTCCTTAATAAGGAGAACAAATTGATGATTGGCATGTATATTGGCCATTCCCTGGATATTCTTACTCAATTCAGAAATCAATTTTTTATCAGCCAATGACTCTTTTACTATTTTTGCAAAAACTTCTGGCGTAAGGCGGTTTTGGTCAAGAATTATCGCAGCCTCAGCTTCTTTAAAGTACTGAGCATTGTCTTCTTGGTGGCTATTCGGTATCGGTATAACTAAGGCTGGCTTGCCTAGATAGGCTAATTCACTCAACACGCCTAAGCCGGCACGAGTCACAACCAAATCAGCCTGCAGATAGGCTGCGGCCATTTCATTTTCGTTTAAAAAGTCATGAGCCTCATAGCGCTTTTGCCGGGCAGAAGTAGCTGTCTGTTTGTTTAATCCTGTCAGATGAACTATCTTGCAGAATTCGTTTAGGTCCGTCAGCGCTTCGACCACAAGGACGTTGATAGCCTCGGCACCAGTGCCACCGCCCAATATTAAGACGGTCGGAAAATCCTGATTGTTAACTTTTTGCAAATCTATCTTTTCTTCTGCCTGAACAAAAGATTGCCTGACAGGATTACCAAGCCAGCGGGATTTGGGGCCGAAATCGGCAAGTGATTTTTGAAAAGTTACAGTTATTACTGTGGCGCACGGGAGCATTAGCTTGTTCGCAAGACCTGGACGTAAATCCTGCTGATGAACCACTGTTGGTATTTTGAGCAATTTTGCCGCCCATAATACTGGGACGCTCACAAAACTGCCTGCAGTCATGACGAGGTCTGGCCGCTCTTTCTTAAGAAAAAAGAAAGATTGTACAAATCCGTAAGCTATCAAAAAAGGATCGACAAGGTTCTGCCATGAGCAATAGCGCCGCAACTTACCACTGGCTACGGATTTATATGCTATATTGGTGCGTTCCACCATAACTCTTTCTATTCCCTTTTTAGAACCAACCCAAACAAACTCCACAGCCTCAGCCCCCATTTCAATCTGAACCGCCTCAGCAATAGCAAGCAAAGGCGTGACTGAGCCGCCGGTTCCCCCTCCTGTCAGAATTATTTTCTTGGTCATATTTTATCTTGTTTTGACTTGTCTGCTTATGTTCATTAATAATCCCAAAGCCGACAGACCGGCCATAACTGCCGAGCCTCCGCTAGATATGAAAGGCAATGGGACTCCTGTCATCGGAATAAGACTGATCATGCCGCCGATATTGATAAAAGCTTGCAGGGTTAGCCAGCTGGCAATACCTATGGCTAAAACCCGACCAAATTGATCTGGGGCTCTTTTTGCAATCAGATAGCTGCGATAAAACAGCCCGATAAAAAGCAGCACCAGGGCTGATGAAAAAATAAAACCCATCTCTTCTCCAATTATCGGAAATATAGCATCACCAGAAACCTCGGGCAAATACATTAACTTTTGCCGGCTCGCACCGAAACCGCGGCCGAATATGCCACCCGATCCTACGGCGATCAATGATTGGTTAAGTTGGTAACAGGTTGTGCGAGAATTCTTCTCGGGGTTCAGATAGCACTGGAAACGTTGCATGCGGTAATCTGCGGACTTAAACATGAAAAGCAGGGCTATGGCAGCTATTAAGGTTAGGCCAAAAATATGGCTCAAACGACCGCCGCCGATAAACCAAGCCACAAAAGAGGTTAAGACGATAATTGACAAGGTGCCAACATCAGGTTGCATCAACATCAGCCCTGCTATAACAGCCAGCACAACAAGGAACGGCGCTGTTCCCTGCGAAAAATCCTCGATGGTCTTGCCGCGCGATTCTAGCCAGGCGGCTACATAAATTAAAAAGAATAATTTGACAAACTCTGAAGGCTGCAAGGAGAAGCCGAAAATATTAATCCAGCTGTGCGCCTTGGAGTTAGCAGATGAAGCAAGACCGGGGACAAAGACCATAAGTAGCATTGCTATCGAGGTCAGAAGCAGGTACATGGCATTCTTTTGCCAGCGATGATAATCTGTTTTGAAAAAAAACCAAAACAGGCCAGCACCGATAAATAAAGCATAAATCTGATGTTTGATAAAATAATAACCATCCTTGTAGCGGGAATACGCCAAAGTGCCTGATGCGCTAGTCAGCATGATTAAACCGAATAATATAATAACCGCTACAATTATCAGCAGCGGCCAGTCGGGATCGCCTAATTTTATTTTAGCAGGCACAACCTGCCTTATTTTTTGGGCTAGTTTCGCCATCTTTAGAAAGTCTTATCTAATAAAAATATGACTAAGCCTAGCGCGGCTGAAATCTGGGCTATAACCCAGAATCGCATCACAATCTTCGGCTCAGACCAACCCTTTGCCTCGAAATGGTGATGTATCGGTGAAGAAATAAAAACCTTCTTGCCGTTGCGAAGTTTCTTTGAGGTCAACTGAATAATGACCGAAAGGGATTCTACCACGAAGACAAAGCCTATTATGGGCAGTATCAAGGCACTATTGGTTAACATGGCGATCACGCCAAGAGTCACGCCAAGACTCATAGCACCAGTGTCACCCATAAAAAAACGAGCTGGGTTTATATTGAACCACAGGAATGCCAACAATGCCCCAACAATAACTCCGCAGAAAGTCGCCAGGTCATATCGACCCTCTACAAAAGCAATTACGCCATAAGCAGCAAAGCTTGACATTAGCACGCCACCCGCCAGGCCATCCAAGCCATCAGTTTCATTGACTGAAAAAGAAGTGGCAACGATGACAAAAACAAAAATAAGCATATAAGGCCACCCCATCTGGAGATCACCATAAAATGGAATATGAAAAGTATCCCAATCAAGTTTGAAATAGAACCACCAAGCCCCGATCAAAGCGATTACTGTGTAAATCAATAAACGAT
>JAAXVE010000128.1 GCA_013335665.1 Candidatus Falkowiibacteriota bacterium | reverse complement strand
GTCGATGCGTACCCAGATAACGTTATTGGTGTCAGTCTCGATTTCCAACCAAGCACCACGGTTAGGAATCACTTTGGCACCATAATATTTGCGTCCTTTGACGAATTCTGAAGTGAAGATCACGCCGGCACTACGGATAAGCTGCGAAACTACAACGCGCTCAATACCGTTAATAATCAGCGTGCCGCGCTTTGTCATCAAAGGAAAATCACCCAAGAATACTTCTTGAGAGGTTGTCTGACCAGTCTTCTTGTTCATCAGCCTCACCTTAACGCGCAACGGAGCTTCGTAAGTAATGTTTTTGGCTCGGCTCTCAACCTCGTTGAATTTGCAATCATCAAGGTAGAACTCATCGAAATACAACTCCAAATCACGACCGATAAAATCGGTGACCGGTGAAATCTCATCAAAAAGGTCTGGTAGACCTTCTTTCAAAAACCAATTGTACGAGTCTTTTTGGATCTTGATTAAGTCCGGCATTACTAATGCCTCGCGAAACCCCTCGAAGTGCTTGCGCTCTGCCAGCTCGGTAGGCTGCAGTGCCGTGGTAGTTTTATTGGACATAAAAAAATCTCAAGGTTAGAAATTCTTGAGTTATATTAATCGATTATTTAGTTTATCTTGTGAAGATAGCCACTCTTTTTTAGAAAAATTAACGCACGGGGAAAAAATTTATTAAACCTTCACTGGTCGCAAATCCAGGAAAAATATCTAATATTAGTATCTTCAAATCTAGAGAGGTCTTGATAAAAAACAAAAAAACGGTCCTGTACAACTTTTCGGTGTTAAAGTGTTCCGTTTTTGGTAAAAAAAACTAGCTGAATAGTTTTGAGTGTTATGTTTTTGAATCTTTTTTATATTAACAACTAGAAGCAAAGTTGTCAAGAGTATGAGCAAAAAAAATAAAAACTGACAAGATTTATCAGTTTTTATTCAATATTAGCAATTTTATGCACACATCAGCCGTTTGATGATTTTATCTTTTACCACACTTTTCCACCACACATTTACGTGTCAAGTTTTAAGACTAAAGCCTAAGGACTAAGGTCTAGAATATGTGTGCCTTTATTTAGTCTTTAGTCCTTAGACTTTAGACTTTTTAACTCCTCCCTAACCACTTTCCGATCATCCCAAGGTTCGATGCGGCCATGGGCCAAGACTATACCCTGCTCAGACCCCTTGCCGGTTATTAATACGATGTCATTATTTTCAGCTAATGATAGCGCTTTATTTATTGCGGTCCTGCGGTCCATCACCTTAAACAGATTGTCACCCATTATTTTGCCGGCTTTTTCGGCGCCAACTATCACTTGATCGGCGATAATTTCCGGATTTTCATCATACGGGTCCTCATTTGTAACTATTACGACATCCGCCTGCTCGCCAGCGATGCGACCCAGGATGGGACGTCGCGATGTGTCTCTACCGCCACCGGCCGCCCCCAAAACATGGATTTTACGGCTATGCGGAATCAATCCCACAGTCTCATACAATTTTTCAACTGCATTCGGCTCAAAGGCATAGTCAACAACGACTGTAAATGGTTGGCCGGCATCAATACGCTCAAGACGACCAGGAATACCGGTGACGCGCTCCAAAGAGGCTTTTATGCGACTTAATTCCTTACCCTGCGCTTTTGCCACCGCCACCGCTGTCATGGCATTGGCGGCATTGAAAGCGCCGACGATCTTCAGGTTAAATTTAGTGCTATCGACCTGAAAAGACAATCCGCTCTGTTTGCTTTCGATGTGATCGTATTTCAAGACCTCAAGCTCCCTGCTAGAAGCCAGGTCATGCTGGGTAAAACCGATCTTTTCTTCTGACCAGAACTTGGCAAAATATTCAACATGCTCATCATCCAAGTTATAGATAGAAGTTTTCTTAACTCTTTCCAAATCAAGCTTCTTCAAGCTGTTTGACGTGTCAGCGATCTTTTTTTCCAAATCGACATACTTAACCTTGCAGTTTTTCAAGTGTTCAAACAGCTTACCTTTAGCTGCTTTGTAATTATCAAATCCTCCATGCGATTCGATGTGTTCCGGATACAGCCCGGTAAAAACAAGAATGTCGTAATTAATAAAACGGTGCCTGAATTGGCGTATCCCTTCAGAAGTGGTCTCGACAATCGCATACTGACAACCATTCTTGACCATACGTGACAGCATCGATTGCACAAACAAGCGTCCAGGCATGGTCATCTTCTTGTCATTGAGCCACTCTTTCTGACCGTCACCAAGCATGGCAGTTGAAGTAAAACCAACCTTATAGCCTAAGCCGGACAAGGTCTTAGCGATCAGGTAAGTACTGGTAGTCTTGCCTGTCGTGCCGGTCACGCCAATAACTATCAGCTTATCAGAAGGATTACGATATATAAAAGCAGCCAGCCAGCTTAATGCATAGTGATACTTCGGCTGGAGCGAGGCAAATATTTTTTTTGGAATTATTCTCTTTACTGTATTTAATATGATATTCATTGGTATAATTTTGAATTTTGAAATTCTAATTTTGAATCAAATCTGAATTTTGAAACATTAAACATTAGGGTTTCATTCAAAATTCAACATTCGAAATTCAAAATTGTCATTTTTAAAACGACCGCCTTACCTGTCTCACCATTTTATAGATTGCGTACCAGCCCTGATCAAATACCAGATCGAAAGTTCCTGGATACTCGAAGCGTTCGCCACCAAAGCCGAGCTTGAACCTCGTAACCCCTGCCCATTTTTCCTCGTCGACACCATGGAAGTCGTAATACTTCATTCCCGCAGCTTTGGCTATTAGCATGCTTTGCCATTGCAAGGCGTATGGGGCCATCAAATTGCGATCATCATTAGCTGAGCCTCCGTGAAGGTAAGTAGCGGTGTCGCCAAAGATCGCTAGGATGTTCGCGGCTAACGGCTTGTTCTTGTACATCGCAAATAGCAACTTTATCTCATCCTTTGGCACTTCAAACATAGCCTGATAATAACTGCGGCCATGAGGGCGGAACTTGTCACGACCCGTGGTCTGATCCAGCAATGACCAAAAGTCCTCAAACTTCTCAATACCAACTTCAACCACCTCAACACCTTTTTTTTCAGCCAATTTTATATTATAACGGGTCTTCTGGTGCATGGACTTGAGTA
>JAAXVE010000127.1 GCA_013335665.1 Candidatus Falkowiibacteriota bacterium | reverse complement strand
CAGATAATGCTAAGGCATCAACACAATCCCCCTGCAAAATGAAATGCATAGTGGAGACAATGGCAATGCGCCTTTCCCACATGTTTGACGACTTAGCCAGATTATAAAGAACTGTCCGTTTCTTGTTTGCAAGGTAGCTGCCAACGATGTCGCGGCAAGACACATCCACAAGATCCCAATTATTCACTTTCGAACTGTGACCAAGATAAAAATCATAAATATTCTTCCGAGTCAACTCGTCTTTGGCTTTTTTGAATTGATACAGCAGAATAAGAAGACCTGTAAAGCGCTCCTCATGATATTTGCTTTGCAGTAATGACTCAACAACCCCGAATGTGGCGTTGATATGCTTCTTTGCAATCAACCGCTGTGTTGGTACAACAACTCCTAAGAACAAATCGCCCTCTCCATACTGCCCCTTCCCCGTCTTAAAAAAACTTGAAAGAATCACAGCCTTAGCTGGCGATGCGACTTGGCGCAACTCGCCCTTGATGGCGCTCAATTGTTTTTTCATACCTTTCGTGTTTATAAAGCCATTATACTAGGCATTTGAAAAAAAATAAATTACGGGCTCCCTATTCATTTTAATATTATCTTAATGCAATCATCCTACAATAAAAGCATAATTAACTCATAAAACATGCCTTTATGAAAAGTCTAAACGCCTTTGATTGGATCACTCTGGTACTCGTCATAATTGGCGCTCTTAACTGGGGCCTTGTCGGTTTCTTCAGTTTCGACCTCGTAGCGACAATTTTTGGTAGTATGTCTATTTTCTCCAGGGTCATCTACTCGCTTGTTGGTTTGTCGGCAATCTATGTAGCCTACATCTCACCGACACTGGTGCGAAAATAGATTCAATTAAAACCAAAAAACCGTCATTATTGGCGGTTTTTGCTTAACAACTTAACCAAAGCTTAATGAGACAGGGCGATACTATGAATATAACACCAAAATAATATGCCGCACCTAATCGTCAACTTGATAAAAAGTAAGTCGTTAAAAAGTCCGGCGATTATTACTGCGTTTCAAAACATAAGACGCGATGATTTCGTTTTGCCGCAATATCGATATCTCAGTCATTTAAATGTCCCGCTGCCAATCGGACACGGACAAACTATCTCCCAGCCGGAAACTGTAGCTCTTATGCTAGAGATACTTGACCCTAAGACTGGCGAGAAAATACTTGATGTCGGAAGTGGCTCAGGTTGGACCACGGCTCTACTTGCCCATATTGTTGGTGCTCAAGGACGAGTTTACGCTCTTGAGCGTATAAAGGAAATTAAAGAATTCGGTGAAAAAAACGTGAATAAATACGGATTCATCAAAAGCCAAAGAGCCAAGATGTTTCATGGCGACGGACACCTCGGTTTGCCGCGATATGCCCCTTTCGACAAGATACTTGTCTCGGCGGCCACATTAGAGGCTCCTCAAAAGTTGCTCGACCAGCTAAAAATAGGCGGCCGCATTGTTGTACCTATAGGAAGGCACATGTCACCGCAGGACATATTTGCGATTGACCGCCTTGATAACAACAATTTTCACGAAACCAAATATTCAGGCTTCGTTTTTGTGCCGCTTGTTAAAGGAAAATACACGAATCGGCGTGACCTGATAAATTCCACCTAAACACCGACTCAGTACCACAATCCTAGAATCCTAGGCAGCCAGTAATTAATTCATCAAGTCTTTTTTCTTATTCTCAAATTCTTCTTTATTTATTTCACCTTTAGCATAGCGCTCTTTGAGTATAGCCATAGCCGAATCGTCCCTTGGTCCTTGCCTAATATCGCCAGGATTCGACACGAGCCACTTTACAAGCGCAACAATAGCTACGATAATTATGACCCACCAAAAAAGCATGAAGAAGGAGCCAATAAAGCCAAAAGGTTGATAGCCGTAACCGAACATCATATGATTATATTTATTAATTAAAGATTACTAAATTAACTATTGGACTATACTATCACCCTAAAAATTAACGATATTATTTAGGGATATTTTATTTATTACATAGTCCCTTTTATATTAATGATATCCGGCAAAGATTAAAGTATTATTAACGAGCAGATTTTAACAAAAAAAAACGGGAAAGATAACTTCCCCGTCGAAACTGATCACAATCAACTGCATGGTATATTCTGCACCACCACGTGCAAATCGTTATTGATATTCGAGTAAGAAACCACGACGAATTGGCCGTCTCTTTCCAAGAATACCGAATCAAGCGAATCACCTTCGCATTGCTGCAAAGAAAATTTCTTGCCTTGGTAATACTCACTCACACCTGTCAAAAATTCTTCCCTTGGAATTTCCCGCATTGGTCGAAGGACGAAGCGTTCATCGCAATAACTTGATGAAATGCCTGCCAGCCATGATAAGACACCGGAAAAATCATTTGACGACAAAGGACACACCGGAATCTTCGGAGCCGCGTCAAACCTGTCTAGCAAGAAAAACTCCAAACTATCATCTCTTTCAAGAAGAATCAGTTTGCAGCGCTCTTCGATCGCAGCAACTTCAACTTCCTGAAGGTCGGGGAAAAAATTCATACACCTGATAAGGCTGATTAATTCTGACTCAAATTCTTTCACGCGACCATGCCCCGAAGCATGTAAATAAGCAACAATACGACCTTTTCCCTCGACAACAACATTGATGCAATGCAGTAAAAATTCAGGGCGTTTCCTGGATTGCAAAACCGATATAATCATGATTGCCAGCATTTTGTGTATCTTTTGACAGGAATAATTCGCGACTATGCCGTCCAAAATCTTGATTAATCTTGTAGCCATGGTCTACCTCCCTTGATATCAACTATCACCTGGTTTAACTACTGATTGTTACCTTTGTTTTGAACTTTTGCAGTGCTTATTTGGTTTGGATTCTTGTTTAACAGAAACCATAATTTGATTGTGCAATTTCAATGAACGGTTATTTGTACGCAAAGTCTTTTTACGCACAATGAGTAGCTTATTATTATATGATAATAGATTACATCCAACTTGCCAACAACGACTTATCCACCGGTGCAAATATAAAAAAAGGCGAACCTAAAAGGTTCGCCTGGAAGCTGATTCGCGGCTCAAGCTTCGCCCCTGCATTTAGGGCAAGGGTCGGGGTTGGTG
>JAAXVE010000033.1:6402-8560 GCA_013335665.1 Candidatus Falkowiibacteriota bacterium | reverse complement strand
CGAGAATTATCTCGTCATCCACGATAAGCTCACTCGAACATTTTGGACATTTAGCTTTTTGCATAAATGACGGAAATGTGGTAGTTTACTTATAATTATTTTAATATTAGCATAATCCTTAGATATTTCAAGATGGTTTTCTTTTTATATGGCGCCGACACTTTTAGGAGTCGCCGCAAGCTCAATGAGCTGACTCAAAAATACATAAAAGAGGTGGATCCTTCAGGTTTGAGCTTGAATGTGCTTGGTCCTGAGGCCGTAAGCCTGAAATCAATCGCCGAGGGGTCTAGCGCGGGCTCATTGCTTGCCCGTAAGCGCATGTTGGTTGTAGAAAGGGTCTTTGATAAGAAAGATGCCCAGTTTTTTGCCGACTTGGTCAAATATGTGAACGCAAATAAGGCTGGTTTTGAGGACAATATCGTCGTCTTTTGGGACAGCGTGACTAGCGAGGAAAAAGGAATGACTAAGGAGCGGGGGCAGTTGTACAAATGGTTGGTCGGTCAGAAATTCGCTCAAGAATTTAAGCCGATGTCTAATACCGAGCTGACTAGCTGGGTGCGCGAGGAAACAGTAAGGCGCGGCGGAGACATTAGCCGCGAGGCAGCGGTTCATCTGGTCGCTCTGACCGGAAGTGATTTGTGGCAGGTTGATCAAGAACTTAATAAACTAGTACATTATAAGCTGGGGCAAAAATTAGCGCTCGGTGTACAGGTGCAGCCAGACAAGATTGAAACAGAAGATGTTAAGAACTTGGTGTCAGGTGTTTTTGATGAGCAGGTGTTCGCTTTGACCGACGCCTTGTCGGCCAGAAATCGGAGTTTAGCAGTCAAATTGTTTGAAGAGCAACTCAAGGGAGGCGAGAGTGAGGAATATCTCCTCCATATGATTTTGCGCCAGTTTAGGATACTTGTCCAAGTCCGCCAAGCTTTGGACAGCGGAGTGCAGCCGCGAAAGATTGCCAGTGAGCTGGCGTTACATCCTTTTGTGGCTCAGAAAAGCGTCAGCCAAGTCCGTAATTTCAGCTTAGAGCAGCTAAAGAAAATAAACAGAAGATTGATCGATATCGATTACAAAGTTAAAACAGGGCAACAGAAGATGAAAACCGGCATGAATAACTTGATCGCCGCCCTCTAATGTCATCCTGAGCGCAGCGAAGCCTGCCTGCCGGCAGGCAGGGATCCCGATGCTTCCGTAACTGTGAATCATTTGGCCATACTCAGGATGACGATGTAAAACAAAAGAAGCGCTTGTTAGCGCTTCTTTTGTTTTATTTTTCTGCTGATAGTTTGTTCAACTTCTTGGCTAGCCTGGATTTGCGGCGATTGCGGGTGTTCTTTTTCATAACTCCTTTCTGAGCCGCCTTATCTAGTGCCTTCAAGGTCTTTGCCACTGTTTCTTTGACCTCTTTGTCCTTGGCATCGATCGCCTTTAGGCTTTTTTTGATTAAGCCTTTGACGTTATCCTTGATTTTTTTGTTGTATGCTGTATTCGTTACTCGTTTGCGTAACTCTTTTTTAGCTGACTTCCTGTTTGGCATAGATTCGCTTGATGCAAAATTATTAAATTATGAGTGTGAGAGATAAAAAGACAATACCACATTTAGCTTGACTGGTCAATAGATGCAGGCTTTTTATAGCGAAGACTACTTAAAGCTAGGCCTGCTGAAATAATGAAGACTGAAAAGCTGAAAAGCTGAGGCCAGCGCCAGCCAAAAACGGTCGGGGCAAAATCGATGCGGATAAACTCAAGACTGAAGCGCAATAAGGAATAAAGGGCGAAGTATGATAGAGTGATGAATTTAGGATCGTGTAACTTTGCTGGCAATTTACGATCAATTTCATTGTCGGAGCTGACTAAATAATAAAGCAAGGCGAAAACCAGAAAATTGCCCAATGATTCATATAGAAAGGTTGGGTGGAAGTAGTTGTAATTAATGTATGCGTCTGGGCGATTTTGTATGTTGATAGGAATGCCCCATGGCATACTGGTCGGCTTGCCGAACAGCTCCTGGTTAAAGTAATTGCCCCAGCGGCCGATGGCTTGGCCCAAGGCCAGTCCTGGCGCTATCAGTGAGCTTAGTTTCCAAAAAGATCCGTCTAGATGTTTTTTAGCAAAGAAGAAGATTGTAATAATGCCTGCGATAATGGCACCATGGATG
>JAAXVE010000033.1:0-6392 GCA_013335665.1 Candidatus Falkowiibacteriota bacterium | reverse complement strand
TAAGAAGAGTAATAATCAAATTCTAATAAAACGTCGTAAATACGGGCTCCGATCAGGCCGTTCAGTATTAGCCAAAAGGCCAAATCATAAATTTTGTCAGCGTCTAGTCGGTGTTTTTTAGTTAGGTAAATAGTTATTTGCATCGCCGCCAGGATGCCGACAACTAAAAAAAGGCCGTACCAGCGGAGCTGTATGGCGCCTAGATTAAGCATGATAGGTTGGGGAATGAAAGTGTGCAGGAAAATAGGCATATTAGTAAAAAAATTCCATTGCTTAGCAATGAATTTCTGGTGAATTCTTTCTCTGTATATTTTTTCGTTTTTTCAATAATAAGTCAATAAAAAGAAAACTGCCCCGAGTTTGTGGCTCGGGGCGTTCGGTGCAGATTGGAGAAGGGTGCGGGGTGTTAAAGAGATATTTGAGTGCCTGAGAATTCAGGCGGGATCTCGTTGGCGAAAATTTCGCTCCTGTATGTGCAGCCTTCAATACGGCTGCGGTATACTGGAATATTTTTCGCCTTATATTCTTTAACGGGTATGTCTTTTGTGGTGACTATTAAAAACGTCACCGGTTGTTGCATTTGTTTCTGCTTCAGAACTCTGGAGTACAGATCGGAATTGGGGAGGTTCTGGGGTGCGGCATTAATCACTTGGATGGTTGTGTTTGGAGGTTCATTCAGGAGGGAAGATATGAGGACGGTGATAATGCCTGCTAGCACGACAAAAAGCATTTTGTTCATGAGTCTTCTCCTTGTTGTTGTAAATGACCACTGCTAAAATATAGTATAGCATATTTATTTAATTAAGTCAAATATAATTACAAAAAATTCTATCTTTTAGTTTTTAATAAAGGAAAAATAAGGTTTATTATTTAAAATTAGCCATTTTTAAGATAATTTTAGAGTTAGCAATGTCAAATTATCGCCATTTTTGGATTTATTTATAAAAAAAACCGCCATTTTTGGTGACGGTGTTGGTTAGGATGGAAAAAAGTACAGGTGCCAACCTTGTCGATTTTGAGAAATTGCCTCTAAATCGATTAGTTGGTTGATGTCTAATGAATTGACCAGTGGACGGGAGGAATCGTTTTTTCTAATCAGAAAATCAAGGCCTGTCTTGAGGGTTGGAGTGTGCTCTAGGCAAATTAAGCCTTCGCCCAGATTGCTTGCCAAAAGTCTGGCATCGTCTTCATTTTTTACAAATCGGTGATGAAGATTTTTTGCACGCATGACTAAGTGTCTATAATCAAAGAGGTTTTTTAGCCAGCTATCATTTTGCTCAATAAGCTGATCGCAGGTTATGCTTCCATTGATAAGATTGTCGCGGATAACTTTGGAGCAAAGAACTTCCAATTTCCGGCATAAAGGATTCTTGTAGAGAGTGTCATACATCAAAGCGCGCGCAAGTAGGAAGCGGTAAAGATTTTCAGGGTTTGTAAAACTGACCCCGTTTGCGGTTACGGACAAGTCTTTCCAAATTTCGCCGAAATTCGGATTTTTTCTAGTGAAGTCGCTGATTATTGATGAATGGTCATGATCCTTTACTAGATAGTGCATGTCCAGAAGCGTGTAGCTTATTTTGTCGACAATATCCAGTAGTGTGCCATAGACCCCTTTGCCATCAATCCAGCTTTGCGCCTCATCGATATCATAGGAAAAATCAGCGAATACTTTTTCCATCTCATGAAGTCTCATGACTTTGGAAAAATTGATTTCCTCGCAAAGCCTTTTTTTATCTATCCTGATAATAGCGTCTCCACCTGCCGGAGTGGCTGCGTCATGGTAAGCGGCAGTTATGGCGAATTTCATGATAGATTGGATGGGTATGCCATTCTTGAAAAGTATAGCAACCCCTAAACAGGCTGCAAGTTTGGCATGTTCACTGCGTTGATGCGTAAACAATTTTGGCTCGTTCCCTTGTTCAAGAGCATTTTCTGCGAGCAGGTACTGCAGTTGGCTGATAGAGTTTTGCCTTCTGAATAGAGCAGTGTTCAGTATTTTTGTGATGTAGCTGTAGGGGACTATTATGAAGCGTTCTTGTGTAAAGGGTATCTTGGTGTAGATTTCGTCTAATTGATGGCTTGTTGCGGTACTATGGGTTTTTTCTAGAAGTAGTCCTGGCCCGGCAAGACGATGAGCGCTATGACGCTCGTCGTGAATGCTTTTTTTACTGTCCATGCGCTCCACCTCCCGTGATTTATTGTTGTCAAAAGACTAGTTTTAACTTAGCTTATTTTCTTTTGATATGCAAACATTAAGGTTATGCTGGAATGAGTTTTTAATAACAAAAAACCTGCTCATTAAAGCAGGTTTTTTGCGGTTATTTTCAGCGTGTTATTGCTTGGCTTTGGTTTTTACAGCCTTCTTCGCAGTCTTTGGTTTTGCTGCGGCCTTTGGAACAGACTTCAGCTTTGGTGTTTTTGGTTCTTTCGCGGTTTTAGTTCCGCCCTTCATGCTCTTTTCCTTCTCTAGAATGCTCAAGGTTGTCTTAACTACCGTATCAGGGTTTAGGGAGATAGAATCGATGCCGAGCTCGACCAAGAAGTTGGCAAAATCAGGGAAGTCGCTCGGTGCTTGGCCGCAGATGCCGACTTTGGTCTTGGTGCGCTTTCCGACTGCAATCAAGTAACGGATAAGATCTTTTACTGATTCATTCTTTTCGTTCGAAACACCGGCGATATTTAAGATGCCGGAATCACGATCGATGCCCAAAGTAAGTTGGGTAAGATCGTTCGAGCCGATGGAGAAACCGTCAAAGACTTCGGCGAACTTGTCAGCCAAAATAATGTTAGTTGGTATTTCAGCCATAACGTAAACTTCCAAACCGTTGACATGCTGTTTAAGTCCGTATTTAGCCATGACGGATAAGACTTTTTTGCCCTCGTCGACGGTGCGGCAGAAAGGAATCATGACCTTAAGGTTGGTCAGACCCATCTCGTTGCGGACGCGTGCCAAAGCCATGCACTCTAAGGCGAAGGCTGGTTCGTATTTAGGGTCGTAATAACGGGAAGCGCCGCGCCAGCCAATCATCGGATTGGCCTCGACCGGTTCATAGGCTGTGCCACCGATCAGGTTGGCATATTCATTTGATTTGAAATCAGACAAGCGGATAATAACATCTTTTGGGTAGTAGGCAGCAGCGATCGTGGCTACGCCTTCGGAGAACTTGTCGACAAAGAATTGCTTCTTGTCTTTATAGCCTGGTGTTAGCTCGTCGATCTGCTGCTTAACCTTCTTGTCAGTTAAGGAATCGTAGTTGAGAAGGGCTAAAGGATGAGCTTTGATCGCGTTGTTGATCACGAATTCGACGCGAGCCAAGCCGACGCCGTCGTTAGGAGTGAAAGAGGTAGCAAAAGCGATGTCCGGTGAGCCGATATTCATCATGATTTTGGTCTTTGGTCGTTTCATGCCTTTGATGTCGGTCTTGTCGACCTTGAAAGGCAGGATGCCGTCATAGACATAGCCGTCGTCGCCTTCAGCGCAGCTGACAGTGACCTTCTGACCGCTCTTCAGCTTGGCTGAGCCGTTGCTGGTGCCGACTACGCAAGGAATGCCCAGCTCGCGAGAGATGATTGCGGCGTGGCAGGTGCGTCCACCTGAGTCGGTTACGATGGCAGAAGCGATCTTCATGATCGGTTCCCAGTCAGGGTCAGTCATAGTAGTGACCAGAACTTGGCCTTTTTTGAAATCAGAAATTTGGCTGACATCCATGATGCGGTTGACTTCGCCGGTGCCGATGCGGTTGCCGACAGAGTGTCCGGTTACCAGGACTTCACTCTTCTTGCTGAGCTTGTACTCTTCAATGACATTGTAGTTACGGACGCTGTGGATCGTTTCTGGCCTGGCTTGAACGATATAGAGCTTCTTTTCCTGTCCGTCCAAAGCCCACTCGATGTCCATCGGTCGGCCATAATGCTTTTCGATAGCCATGCCCCATTGTGCCAATTTCAAGACTTGTTCATCGGTAATAGATTGGGTTAGTTGGTCTTTGGCTGCAATCGGAACATCTTTGACTGGGTTAGGACCTGCCGGGTTGTAAACCATCTTGATTTTTTTCTGGCCCATGGAGCGGGAGATGATCTTGCCGGTCGGTTTAAAGACGTAGAATTCATCAGGGGTAACCTTGCCCTGGACGATGTTTTCACCCAAGCCATAGATGGAGTTGATGAGCACAGTGTTGGCGAAACCAGATTCGGTATCGATGGTAAACATGACGCCGGATGATGCTAAATCAGAGCGGATCATCTTCTGAATACCAACAGACAAAGCGATTTTGAAATGGTCGAAGCCTTTGTCAACGCGATATGAGATGGCACGATTGGTGAAGAGGGAAGCGATGCATTCCTTGACGGACTGCAGTAACTGCTTGTCACCTTTGATATTAAGAAAAGTTTCTTGCTGGCCGGCAAAAGAGGCATCTGGCAGATCTTCAGCGGTTGCCGAAGAGCGGACGGCGACATCAACGTTAGCAGTCTTGTACTGTTTAGACAAAGTTTTGTAAGCGGTCAGAATTTCTTTCTGGAAATCAGCCGGTAAAGTCGCTTTCAAGATCGTTTCGCGGACCGCCTTGCCGCGTTTGGCTAGGTCGACCACGTCTTTGGTGTCGAGACCTTCAAGAATCTCGATGATCTTCTTCTTAGTACCGGTTGCTTCTAGAAAGTAGTTGTAGGCCGATGAAGTGGTTGCAAAGCCGTTAGGCACGTTGATGCCTTGCTTTGAAAGTTTGCGGTACATCTCGCCCAGAGAAGCATTCTTACCGCCGACGGTCGGGACATCAGTGATGCCGAGCTCGTCAAAGAACTTGATGAATTTTGACATAGACTTTTTAGTATTTAAAAGTTTTTAATATGTATTGATTTTTTGAAGGTTAGTTTACTGTTACGCGTTTGCTCCATTCATAGATTAACGGTATTTCCCACGATTCTCCTTTGAGAGCTCTTAAGAAAGCGACGACTGAGAGGGCGACAGCGCAGAAAAAGATAACAGGGCCGAATAAGGGGATTAATGAAACGATGCCGGCAGCGACGTCCAGGACAAATATTACTAAGCCTTGCTTGGCGTGGAACTGTGCGAATTTTGAGTGTTGTTTTAAGAGCAAGGGGACGAGGCAGAGGATAAAAACGTAAGAAAGAGCAGCGATCTTGCGGTTTTCCTTTACGTCAGTATTGGATTGCGCAAACGATTTTTTAGTTTTTCGAATCGCCATAATTTTTGTCGATGCGAGTAGGCCGACATTAAGAGTTAATTGGATATATTATAGCACAATTTGACAGAAGGTGAAAAAATCGTGTAGCATAAAGCAAGTAACTTGGATAAAGTCCCGTTCTGGGCGCTTTTACAATTCAGCCGAGGTGGTGAAATGGTAGACACGCTTGCCTTAGGAGCAAGTACCGCAAGGTGTGGAGGTTCAAGTCCTCTCCTCGGCACAAAAAAATAAAGCCCCGATTTCGGGGTTTTATTTTTTTTGAGTTGAGGAAGAGATAGCTTGAATCTCCCTTGAGCGAGGTGGGAAAATCTTAATGCAAGAAGTTGTGTGATAATTGTATAATTGATACGGGTGACTAACTGACGGCGTGGGGTTTATCCCCTTCAAGTCCTCTCCTCGGCACAAACCAAAGGCTAACCTTTTTTGCTGATTTCGTTTACTATTAATGATTCCGCAATTTTCATAGCCTTTATAATGTTTTTAAGACGAGCGTTATGTGCGCTGTCTTTTGCCAACTTCAGCTGGGCCTTTCCGCATTTGTTGATGATTGAAGATATCGGGCGCAGCGATTCGATCAATTCCTCTTTCGCATATTTGTCTGCAATGTCTTCTTCCGTCAGTAATAATTTCGAAATATATAGGGCTTTTATTCTGTTTTTAAGAAGCGTATGCTGGGGCGTGCCTGTCGCAAACTTCAGTTTAGCCTTTTCGCAATTACTGATAAGCGAAGAGACGGTTCGCAGCGCTTCTGTTAGCTCCTCTTTCGTGTATTTTTCCATATCTTTTTATCTTATCGATATTTATTCGGCTTGTATCATAATACAATTTTTTTAAAAAGCATCATATGTCTGGTGCTGATTTGTGTTTGCGAGTATTTTTTCCGAAAAAAAATAAATTGTCTTTCCTGGGTTAATGTTTTACGATAATAGTGAAAGATTCAATCATTTCATAATTCGACAAACCTATGTTTTATCGAGGAAAGACATTCGCCGCCTTGCTGATTGCTGGTGCGGCTTTGCTGCCGGCGTTTTTACCGGCACAAGCAGCGGGTAAACCGGCGTCGCCCGAGCTGCTCATTTATGTCAAAGAGCCAAAACAGTATTGGCTGAAGCCAGCTGGCAAAGAAGTTGCCATGTATCTGGGACAAGATAAGACGGCTGAGTTGGGTGCCAATCTTAAGCGTCTCAA
>JAAXVE010000001.1 GCA_013335665.1 Candidatus Falkowiibacteriota bacterium | reverse complement strand
TCCAGACGTAGGTGCCGATCCCGCCAAAACCTGTCTCTTTAGGGTATTCTCGAGTAATAAAGCAGTACTCTGAGGCTGGCTTGATTTTATCGTTATTTTCCATGATAATTATATATAGACGTGCTTTCGCATCCGGTTATTTATAGTTATTATAGAGGATATATGGCAGCTCTGGCAAACGCAAAATCACGCACAGGCACACCGAGAAATAATTCATTTATAAAAATATTACTTTAAAGCATGAGCCAAATTATCGACTCAGAACATAAGGAAAAATACGCAGGCGCCATCGGCGCGGCCAAAACTCAAGGTGACGATTCTTTTCAAAGTTGGTTTAATGATGCTAAGGATGTGCATCAGGCCACGGTGAGGGGTTTTTGGGATTTTTCATTTCATATCCTAACCCGTTCTGCTTGCAAGTTGATCAAGGAGCCGGAGAATAAAGTGGCTTTGGAAATTGGTTATGGCGGCGGACGTATTCTCAACGCGGCTTGCGATTTTTTCAAAGAAGGTGTCGGCGTCGACATTCACAGCGAAGCAGCGGCAACCGAGGAGTTTTTGCGCAGTAACGGCAAGACTAATTTTAAACTTTACACGACAACTGGTCGAGGCATCCCGGTGGGAGACGGTTCAATCGATTTTGTTTATTCCTTTATTGTCCTACAGCACCTCCAGTCTTTCGACGCCTTAGAAGATTACGTCAAAGAGACTGCTCGAGTCTTGAAAAGCGGCGGCGTGGCCCAGCTCTACACTGGCCGTTACTCACCTCTTACTTTGCAGCGAGCCGGCTTTTTGAATCTGGGCAATTTTACTAAGTTCCTTCTGCATGGTTACTTAGAGATACCTACGGCCCTGGTTAACCACGTCAGCTTGGTCGTATCTCTGTGTAAGATGAAACGGCTGTGCCGCAAGCATGGCTTTGCCATCAAAGGTTCAGGTCGATCCTATAAGCGTGCACCTGATGGCTACTCAAAAACGGTCGGCGGGCAGAATTACGTAACTCTTCTCAAGAAATAACTATGCGCACACTGAAACGGGCGGCGATTAAGTCGATAAAGCTGGCCAATTATTTGGGTTCTGGAATTTCGATCCGTCTGGTTAAATGGACGGGCAAGGCGCCGCAACTTCTTCACCCTAAACATCTGATTAAGGACAACGCTGAGTTTGCCGAGTTTTTCGATGCTGACGACGTTGTGTTGGATATCGGTTGTGCCAACGGCCAGCGCGATTTTAAGTTGGCTTCTAAGGTTAAGAAAATTGTCGCTTTCGACTATGATGACCGTCTGCTGGCTCAGGCTAAAGAGTGGCAAGCGGCAAACAAAGTTGAGAATGTTGAATTTTCCAAGATATCAGCCGAAGAAAGATTGCCTTTCGAAGATTGGTCTTTCGACAAGATTTTATTCTTGGATGTGCTTGAACACCTGAATAATCGCGAGTTGGCTTTGTCCGAGTGCTACCGTTTGTTGAAGCCTGGCGGACGCATGATCATTGCTGTCCCTAATTCTGATACGAGCTGGAAGCGTTTGCAGAAATCAGCCGGCTTGCCATATTACTCCGACTCTGACCACAAGATCGAGTACACTAAAGAGGAGATAATCGACGTGCTTACCAAAGCGCGTTTCAAGATACTTAGGTTTGATCCGATCGTCTTAGATTTTTGTCTGGCCGGTCTGATCGACTTGGTCGGCGGTTTCAGCTTAAGCCTTTATAAAAAGATGGCTGATTGGAAAAAGAAAAAAGCCAGGGAAGACGAGAGTGAATCGGTCGGCTTCATGATTCTGGCAGAAAAATAGTTGCGAATACTTATAAAAAACAAAGTGGATTCACTTTGTTTTTTTTATGAGAATCAGAGAGTAGAAAAGGGAAAACGCGCTGCTGGCGATCAAGGAAATGATTGCCCCCCATAAGCCGTAAAAAGCCATGCCCAGGCTGAGGACGGCAAGCTTGAAAATGGAAGTTGTCAGGTTGTAGTTGAAGATGATTTTTTCCGAGGCTTGGCTTGTAAAAAAAGTAGTGGGTATGATTGATGACAATCCGACGATCGATAGCGCGTAGATTTTTGAATAGACTATCGAGTCGCCATAGAGCGGAAAAAAATAAAGGAAGAATTTTTCAGGCAGTGCCATATATGCGATTGCAACAAGAAAAAGGCTGAAGGTAAGGGCGAATGTCTTGAAATTTATGTCCGGTATGTTTTTTTTATCATATTTGGAAAATCTCGGCATGGCTAAAGGGTTTATTATCTTGGTGACGTTTTTCAAACTATCAGGTATCAGCTTGGCAAATGAGTAGATCGCCAGCTCTGCCGGCCCGAAAAAATGGTAGACCAAAATATTGTCGAAGTATTGCGATAATGTTATGATCGCGCTGGAAAAGCTGATCTTTTTACCGAAATCCAGATAATGCTTTATTTCCTGTTCGTTATCGCATATCGGCTCAAGTGCCACTGTTTTTTGGTAGAGAATAAAATTGGACAATAAAGTTGAACCGAAAACTGCCAAAACTATAGCATTCAGACCGCCGTGGAAATAAATCGCTATGGTGACGGCGGCCAAATTAATTATGGCAACGATAGTGGTGTATAATCCTATCTTTTTAAAATCCTTCAAGCCATTAAGGTAAAAAAGATAGGTATTGAAACAATTGGAGATAGGGGAAACGATGCCTATTAGAAAGATGGCTAGTGCTAAGTGTGGTTTTGAGTCAAGATAGAAGTAGTAGCCTGAAATTGACAAGGCGGCAAGAAATGGCAGTGCCGACCAGATAAGCTGCATCGACACGGCACGACGGAGGATGCCTTTGACATTTTTCGCAACCGCTTGAGTAACAGAGGCGTTCAGGCCGTTGAGAAAGAAGATGGAGATTATGCCGGAGATGGAAATGACTAAACGGTAGTCTCCGAAAGTTTCTTTTGAAAGGTGATTTCCTAAGAAAAGAAAAATTAAGATATTTGCCGCTGTTGCGAAGAATTGGCCGAAGCCGATCCAAAAACCACCCCTTAAAAGGTAGGATGTGTCGATTTTTTTTAGCTTGGAGAGTGAAGAATTCATGGAGTTGACTGCAGCATTTACGCTTGATCTTTTTTGTATGCCCTTACGGTTACGCGGCTAGTCTTCTGCATTACAGACAGGATGAAGACTAGCGGCCTGATTAAGAAGTGCTTTACGGCCTTGCTTTGAGAAATTAGTTTCCAGATAAATTTTTTATTATCCTCATATTTGTATTTTGCCGAGGCGATGAAGTCACGGTCAAAATGATGAAAAAAGATTTTTATGCGGTCAAAATTGTCGTTGAGCAGCTGTGCGATATTTGATTTATTGAAAAAATAAATGTGGTTTGGCAGGTGCAGGCCGTATGAAAAATCCTTGAATAAACCGTATTCAGCACCTTCAAAAAAGGGAATGCTGAATATGAGTTCGCCGTTTTTCTTTAGTGAATTGGACATTCTTGCCACGACCGCTTGCGGGTCGTAAAGATGTTCCATGACCATCTCGGCTATGATTGCATCAAATGAATTACTTGGCAGGTCGATGTCAGTAATAGATCCGGTAAGAACCTCGAAGCCTCGAGTGTTTCTGGCATAATCAGCAGCCTTGGCATTCATCTCTATGCCGACTACGTCCCAGCCCCATTTCTTAAGTTGGGCCAGGAAGGCTCCGTGAGAACAGCCTATCTCCAATATTTTTCCGTTCGGTACGTAGTGTGGGATGGTTTTGTGGCGAAAAAAATAATAATACGCCGGCAAAAATAACACCTTGGAAAAAAAATTGCCCTTACCAAGGTTGGTGTAGCCGAAAAAATTTATAAGGACTTTTGTTTCCAGCCACGCCTTAATAGGCTTAACAGTTTCTTGGTTTGGGATGAAGTAGTGTAACTCATCTGGATAAAAGTTGCCGATAAATTCTTCTTTTGGTCGCGGCGATTGGAAAACCAAGCCGCAGTTTCCGCACTTTACTAGGCTGAAGGTTCCGGGCAGTTTGTTCAGCCTGTCAGGAGCGTCAAGCACTTTTGTCAAGCTTTGTTTTTCTTTGCAAAATATGCATTTAGGTTCTTCAAATTCTATTTTGTCGAGTCCTGGGAAGCTCATAGTTTGTATTGAATGATTATTTTTTATTTATTGCAGATCGCTATGATCTTATTGCTAAGAAAATTCTTTCGGATGATCCTGTAAAAAAACCCGCCAGTGGGTTTAAGCTCGACTAAAGTGAAGTGTTTCGTCAATAAGGAGCTTAGCTTCTTAAAGTCATAATGGGTAACGTGGGTCGGATCGTCGAATACTTTGTACCAGTACCCGTAAAAAAGGGCTTGAAAAATGTCGTAGACGCGTTTTATCGGATAGTTTGGCGTTGTGATGAATACTTGGCCGCCTTTTTTGAGAATGCGGCTGAATTCTTGCAGATAGAAATCTATTTCATGGGCTGAAATATGCTCGATTACCTGATCCATGTTTATGAAGTCGAAATAATCATCACTAAAAGGCAGCTTTTCCAAAGGTTCGATCTTGAGGGCGTTATCCCAGCCGATAGAATGGCTTTTGTCGACGCGCTTTTGCGAGATTTCGACACCGTAAATATTTTCTTTTTTAAAAAATTTAGAGAAGAGCGGAAAATAGCGTCCATCACCGCAACCAAAATCTAGGATTAATGAGTCATGGTCCATGTTTCCAAATAATGCGCTCAATGTTTCTACATGGAAGCCAGCCAGACCGCCGCTCATTGATCTTTCGTCGGCATATTGTTCAAAGTCTTGGTTCTTCATTTTTTTGCAATGATGAAATAGCCTCCATGGAAGCGCGACAGCGCGGTGTTTTTTTTGACAAGATCAGTGTTGTCGACCCCGGCTAACAGATCAAAGGCGAAAGAGACAGGGTAGAGCAAATATCTGAAAAAAGAAGGTAGTGATTGATTCCATATTTTGATACTTGTTGCTAAAACGCTAAAAAACCTGCCCAAGATTTCTATATTGATTTCGCGGAAGCCGCAACCTGACAGCTCCTTACTCCATTTGGTTTCGGTCCAGCGCTGAAAATCATACGGGTCGCCGTGGACTGGATAGAGAAAAGGGACAGACAGGATTAGCTCGCCGCCTGCTTTCAAGATGCGGTAGCATTCGTTCAAGCCTCTTTCCGGCTCTGCAACATGCTCGAAGAGCTCATTGGCCAAGACTGTGTCAATGCTTCCGCTCTGAATGCTTTTCATGTCGGCAACATCGAGAACTATATCCGGTTTGTTTTCTGCCTGGATGTCTGCAAATATCCATTTGCCCACTTTGCTTTTCGGCTTTTTAAAGAAACCTCGATCACGGCCGCCGATATCCAGAACGGTAGAACCTGGCCTGAATGCAGCGCGGTTCCTGATCATGGCTCTGTCGAGTAGTTTGCGTCGGTGCGTGTTGCTTATGGCGTATTTGAAGTAGGACATTTATTTTGCCTGGTTATCGATGATAGATTTGCAAATAGAAAGCCAGGCCTTTTTTTCTTGTCTGCCTTTGAAGTTAAGAAAAGCCTGACCAATAACGGGTAGATGATACAAAAAGCGCTTGAATCCTTGGTTGTATTTGGCTGCGCCGCCGGTAGAGCCGCGGCCGAAGTGCGAGGCAAAAATTTCTGGCGAACCATCAAGATAATACTCGCCGCATATTACGTCCTTGAAGGGGCCATCCTTGTAAGTCCGTGTGCTTCGCATCTCAATGTTCTTTCCTGCATACCCTGCGGCAAGATATTTTTCCTTTAGTTGATAACAGGTGTCGTTGGCAATGCCTGTTCCAGGGCGGCAATCGACATCAAGTTTAGAAAAAGATTCACTCTCCAGATAAAGGGCGAACAGCCAGGGGAAATCCTGATATTTGGGTGAACCGGCCGGCGCTTGTGTGCCGATTATTTTCACTTTCTCGTCCATCTGTTTGGCCAGTATTTCGTCCCAATCCTTTTTAAGCCAGATCGCGTCGGCGTCGAGTATCGAAAAGTAGGGCGTATCGACTTTTTTGACCAGGTAGTTCAATGCATCGCCGTGAGCGATGCTGCCGCGCAGATCGGTTTCGCGGCGCTCCAAAAAGCAATTATCATAACCAGAGCAGATGGCTTTTAATTTTTCGTAGTCAGCTATATCCGACCCATTGTCTAGTATGATGACCTTGTAAGGATTCTTGGTTAGTTTTTTCAATGAGTACAGGTTTATTCCTATAAAATCAGCCGAGTTGAAGTTGACAGTCAATATGGTTGAAACGTATGACATTTAGTGATTGGATTAGATGTTAACCTTTTTATTTTAATCTAAGATAGGCAAAAATTCAAGGCAAAAACCTATTGCCCGGCACGACTGGCCATAGTGTAGATCGTCTTGAGGATAATAGATAGATCAAGGTAGATCGATCGGTTTTTGATGTAGAAGAGGTCGTATTGGAGCTTTTTCATGGTGTCCTCATATGACGGTGAGTGATACTCGCCTGAAATCTGGTCCCAGCCGGTCACGCCTGGGTTGACGAGCATGCGCTCGCGGTAAAAGGGAACGCGCTGTTCAAGTTCTTTAACCAGCTCTGGGCGTTCGGGTCTTGGTCCAACAAAGCTCATCTCACCTTTGATTATATTGATGGCTTGAGGTAGTTCATCGAGGCGCGATTTGCGTAAGAAGCGCCCGAAGCGGGTGACTCGCTTGTCGTTGGCTGCGGTCGGCGCGAAGGAGTTGCCTTCGACTGTCATGGTGCGGAATTTAAGAATGTTAAAAACTGTGCCGTTCCTGCCGAGTCGTTTCTGGATAAAAAATACTGGTCCGCGGCTTTCCAACTTGATGCCTATGGCAATCAAAAGCCAGAGTGGTGAGGTTATCGCCAAGAGCACCGCTGCCAACACTAAGTCGTAGAGCCTTTTGAACAAGTCGAATCCGAACTTCCCACCCTCATCCAGATTTTCCAGGAACCAAGTCTGGGAAATGGCGGTTATGGGAACCTTGCCAGCCAAGCTTTCGTAAAACAGCGGCAGGTTGATGAAGTTTATCTTTAAAGGCAGACAGGCAAAGAGGGTGTTGCGTAATTCAAGCGACTCGTGCGGGTTGTTGACGAATACCAGGGTGTTGATATGTCTCTGGCCCACCAATTCTGTCAGATTTACATTCTGCGGTAATATCTCAACTCCTTCGGCGTCAGGTCGGTTGGATTCGTTATCGTTAATAATAAAAGAGATGCGATAGCCCAGATGCGAGCGCGACTTTATTTCTTCGAGCAGTTCCTTGACCTGCTCATTCCAACCGATAATACCGATGGTGTTTTTGGGCAGGTATGAGGCCAAAGCCCAGTTATAGAGCTGGCGCCAAGTCGGAAAAAGCACGGCCAGAACCAGGACATAGAGCAAAAGGTTGGTCTTCGGGGCGATAATCTGGGGAGTTAGGTAGAAGAAGATAACGGCCAGAACGAAGGAGATGCCGAGAGTCCGGCTTAAGGTTTGCCAGAAGCGGGCGTTATTAACAGCTATCCTTAAATCATAAAGGCTCGAGATGTAAAAAATAATAATCCAAGTGGCAAAAACGTAACTGAAAGGCCAGAAATGAAGCCACCACAATCCGCTGTCAGGTGTGCTTCGGTAGCGTAGTAATAAAGTTAGCCAAAGTGCGGCATAAAACACGAAAATATCACCGACAAGTAGGCTGATTTTTTTGAGATTAGAATCGATTTTCATGACTAAACTATACTAATTTTTGTCAAAAAAAACAAGGCTAAAGGCTAAAGTGTAAAGGCTGAAATCTATCAAATGAAGGGTAGTTAATGCGCATAATCGTTGCTGGCTCTGCTGGTGTCATCCTTTTTAGTCTTTAGGCTTTAGCCTTGCTTCGTTTCCGTTGCTTTTCAACCAATCTTTGTGTTATAGTATTGTTATGAATAATAGCGCAATACAGCTGAATTGGCCCCTTCTGGGCAATGAGCATATCTTAAATTATTTAAGGAAAAGCCTGACTACCGGAGAGGTGTCGGGAAGTTATGTTTTTGTTGGTCCTGACGACCTTGGCAAGACCACGGTTGCCAGTCACTTCGCATACAGCCTCCTTTGTCAGAATCGCGGCAAGTCTTCAGTCCTGCCTTGTGGGCAGTGCCCGTCTTGCCGTCAACACCGTCTCGGAAGAGTGGATGAAGCAGAAGACTCTCTAGCCAGCGTGCATGCTGACTTGCATTTGGTTAAAAAAGACAAGGAAAAAAAGAATGTCTCGATTGAACAGACGCGCGATCTTATCAAAGCTCTTTCGATGAGCTCATTCATGAATTCGTACAAAATAGGCATTATCAAGCACGCCGACACCATGAGCAGCGAAGCGGCCAACGCTTTGTTGAAGACGCTGGAAGAGCCGCGTAATAAGGTTGTGGTCATATTGATTTCAACTGATTTGGCAAAATTACCGGAAACCATCGTTTCACGCAGCCAAGTTCTGCGCTTCCATCAAGTTTCGACCGACGTGATCTATCAATATTTGGTTAAAGAGTTTGGTATAGGACGTGTGCAGGCTAAGAACCTTGCCAGGTTGTCACTTGGCCGACCGGCTTTAGCAGTTAAGTTCCTGCAAGATCAAGAGTTTTATCAGTCATATTTCAAACGCACAGAGTCACTTTTGAATTTTTGGCGAATGGATCTGAATGGACGTTTCGCCGCAATTAATGAAATGCTCGGGCCTAAAGCCTCTGGCCAAGAGGCCGCTGGTTTAGCTCGTCGCATTCTGGAAACTTGGCAGGGATTGGCACGCGATCTAATCTTGTGTAACTCCGGACAGGTCGACCTGGTACAGCACGAAATCGTGCGCGAAGACTTGGAGCTGGCTGGCAAGTCTTTGCCGCTGCCGCTGATCATGGAATTGCTGCGTTCGATCAAGCAAGCAGAGGACTATCTCCGTGCCAACGTGAATCCTAAGTCAGCTTTAGAATATGTGGCCATGTCGGTCTGATCGGTTTTTATCTAAATAACCATATGAAACATCAATTAAAACTATTAGCCTTGTTCGTCCTAGTCTCGACTGTTCTGTCCGGCTGTTCTGTCCAGGTTGCAGGTAGTGGCGGTACGGCCACTAATTCCGGGTCTGACGGTGGAGTCTGGCGTTCCGATAACAAGGGAACTAATTGGGCTCAGAAATCAGTCGTTATTGTAAATGGGCGTCCGTCCAGTTTTGGTAGTCTCGACGGCAGCATCTTAGCCCTTGACCCGACAGATAATAAGACGATCTATTTTGGAGGAGTGGCTGGCGGACTTTATATCACGAATGATCGTGGCGAGTCCTGGGAACGCTCGACCGCTTTGGGCAATGTTACAGTCAATGGTATTGCGGTCGATCCGACCTTCCGCTGTACTGTGTACGCGGCTGTCGATAATAAGGTAATGAAAACAGTCGATTGTGGCCGCGCTTGGAATCAGTTATATTTTGACAATGACCCAGCTTTGAAAATCAATGCTTTGACGATGGATCCGCGCGACGGCAGTATCATCTATATAGGCACTACTAGAGGCGACGTTTTAAAGAGTTCCAACCGCGGTGAAAGTTGGCAGGCGATCGGGCGCTTCAAGGACAAGGTTGCAGAAGTGAAGATTAGCCCTTTCGACAGCAAGATAATCATGGTAGCTAACGTAAAAAGAGGATTGCAGTTAAGTGTCGATGGTGGCGCCACCTGGGAAGTTCTTGATAAGAATTTAAAAGATTTGGGTGGTGCTAATAATTTTCGCGAGCTTACTTTCTCTACCACCAAAGCGGGCCAGGTTTATCTGGCTACAGGGTATGGTATTCTTAAGTCGCCTGATTATGGCAAGACCTGGGATAAGCTCGATTTGCTAACTCCGGACAGCAATATAATTATCAACTCTTTGGCAGTAAACCCGAAGAATGAACTGGAGTTGTTCTATGTGACCAATACGACCTTTTACCGTTCATCGGACGGTGGCAAGAATTGGAATTCGAAAAAGTTGCCGTCTAGCCGTGCGGGCGCATCTGTTATTATCGATCCAGTACAGCCGAATACATTGTATTTAACAGTTAAAACACTTAAGCAGAATTAATAATTTAGATAAAACGTATGAATAAGTACATTCAAGGAAAGCAGGAGGAATTCGTAAAATCGATTGATTTTTTCAAGAAAGAGATTGCAGTATTACGCACTGGCCGCGCCAATCCAGGCATGTTGGACGGCATACTGGTCGAAGCTTATGGCGCAAAGACTCCATTGAATGGCGTCGCCTCGGTTAGCGTCAGCGATGCGCGCAGTATGGTGGTTGCTCCATGGGATAAGAGCGTTTTGAAAGATATTGAAAAAGCAATCGTTGAGGCTGATCTAGGCCTGGGAGTAGTGAATGACGGAGACAAAATCAGATTGAACATCCCGGCCATGACCGAGGAGAATCGCAAGCATCTGGTAAAGAAATTGAACGAGCAGATGGAAGAGGCCCGCATCGCGATTCGTAAGATCCGTGAAGAAGTGAAGCAGGATATTGAAACAGCTGAAGACGACAAAGAAATTTCAGAAGACGACAAATATCGCTTTGTTAAAGAGCTTGATGAGGAAGTGCATAAGCTCAACGACGAAATCAAGCAAGTTCGCGATAAAAAAGAAGAAGAAATAATGACTATCTAAACGATTTTCAGTTTCTCAATCCACAATTTTCAAGCGCGGATATGCCAGTTCTTATAACACTGGCCCGCGCTTGAAAATTGAAAATTAGGAATTGGAAATTTTATTTTTTGAAAAAACATTTTATGCTGCTTACTATTATAATATTCTTATTAGTCTTAAGCCTTCTCGTCTTAGTCCATGAGTTCGGTCATTTTTGGACTGCTCGACGATTTGGCATGAAGCCAGACGAATTCGGTTTGGGTTTTCCGCCACGCGCTTACGGCATCTACAAAACCGCTAGCGGCAAATGGAAGAAGGTGCGAGGCAATAAGGAAGTTAAAGACGCAGTTGACACTATCTACTCGGTTAATTGGATACCTTTGGGCGGTTTTGTGAAACTGAACGAGGATGAGTCATCGAGCGATGACCCGCATCATTTCATTAATAAGAAGATTTGGCAGCGCATCGTCGTGGTTTCAGCCGGCGTTATCATGAATATTCTTCTGGCGATTGTCCTGATTTCATTCGGCTTGATGATCGGCATGCCCCAATCGTTGGACGGGCTGGACAAAAATGCTGTCATTACCGAAAGAAAGATTCAGATCATACAAGTAATGGATCCATCGCCTGCCAAACAGGCCGGCCTGGCTGTTGGAGATGCCATATTGAAGATCGATGGCCGTGAATTTGCTGATTATCCTTCTATTCAAAAATATGTCGACGAAAACAAGAGTAAGGAGTTGACGTACGAGATTAATCACGCTGGCGAAACAAAGGAGGTTAAAATTAAGCCAGAAGTACGCGTCGAAACAGGTAAAGGCGGCATCGGCGTGGCTCTAACTGAAACCGGTCTGGTAAAATATCCTTGGTATCAGGCGATCTGGCAGGGAACCAAGCAGACATTTATTTTGGCTTGGGTGATTCTAGCTGCGTTTTACGAGCTGATCAAAGGCATTTTTATCGGCAATGGCGTCAGCGCGGACGTGGCTGGACCGGTCGGCATCGCTTCACTGACTGGGCAGGTTGCGCGCATGGGTTTTGTTTATCTATTGCAGTTTACCGCTTTATTGTCGATTAACCTGGCTATAATCAACTTTTTGCCCATTCCGGCCCTGGATGGAGGACGCGTTCTTTTTCTGATTATCGAGAAGGTGAAGAAAAAGCCAGTCCGCCGCGAACTCGAAGCCGTGATACACAATATCGGATTCTTATTATTAATGATTTTGATAGTACTGGTAACGTTGCATGACATCCTGAACATCGCCCGCGTGCAGCAAATACTGCAAATAATCAAAGGCTGGTTTTAATAGTCACCCTGAGGCCGACTAGCCAAAGAATCTCGCGGCGCAAGGCTTCACTTCGCTGCGCATCGTTCAGAATGACGGTTGCCATTTTGCGAGTTTTGCCTTTAGACTTTAGCCTTTAGACTTAATTAAAAATGCCCAAGGAGAATACTCATTTATATTTCGCCAACGAGCTCTTGAAAAAGATAAACCAAGAGCAGATTTTCGGGATAATCCAGAAGAATATCGAAGCGTACTATTTCGGCAGCGTCGCGCCGGACACTTTTTATTATTCAAGCAAGGCTTCTATTCGCAAGATTTCCGAAACGATGCACGGCCGATCGGGCAACATGACTAACGAAATAGTGTTCGAGATGCTCAAGGCGGCACGTGAGAAAAAAAGCGAAACCGATCTAGCTTTCATATTCGGATATCTGACGCATTGCTCCCTCGACATCACCTTTCATCCGATAATTTATTACTTGTCAGGCAACTACTACGATCCCGATCCGAAAAAGTCGAACGAAGCTGTCTATCTGCATCGTCATCTCGAGACTTATCTTGATGTCCAGGTCAATTCCTCATTTTATTTCAATGACCTGATTAGTTATCAGATATTGCGTTCACTTTCTTTTTCTCAGTACATCTCGACCACCTTCAACATATCTTTCAAAGAGATAGAGAACACTTTAAAACGCAAGGCAAAGGTACATCGTCTTTTGCGTAATAATTTTATTTTGGATCTCCTGTATATTTTTTATCGGATAGTCAAACGTTCAAGTTGGGCCAAATTCAAGATATTTCTTGGCATTTTTTATGGTAATCTGACTCGCGATAACCGTATAATTCCTAAAGTTATCAATTACCGCGACGTAGTTACCGGCGAGGAAAAGGTGACTACTATCTACGATCTGTTTAGTCAGGCTGGCACACTCGCAGTTGAGTATATCGCTACGGCGAATGCCTACTATCATCATCAGATCAGACAGGTTGAGGCTAAAGAGATAATCAGGGGAGAGAGTTTGAACACCGGCCATGTCGGCACGCCAGCCTCCGAGCTCAGGTATTTTTATGACTCAAAATATGAACACCCTCTACCTTCGCTTCCGCGAAGTGGCGCAACGCCAGCCAAGTAGGCCGATGGTCAAGTTTAAGTCCGGCAATGATTGGCAGGAGTGGAGTTATGGCGAGTGCCTTTCCAGGATCGACTCGCTGGCCGCAGGACTTAGTAAGATCGGATTAGTTGCAGGCGATCGCGCGATTATTATGTCGGAAAACCGGCCCGAGTGGCTGTTTTTGGATTTGGCGATGAATAAACTGGGTGTTGTCAGCGTTCCTGTGCACACATCATCAAATTTCTCATTCATAGAATACGTCGTCAAGGATTCGGGAGCCAGGCAAGTTTTTTTAAGCAATGCCTTTTGGAAGAAGCACGGTTCGGAGTTCAAACGCTTGCTGGATCAATATGGTCTGACTATCTATATAAAAGATTTAATCGATCGTGTTGAACTTGACGACCACCAAGCTAAGCTTTTAAGTTCTTTGCTCGTTGATGCTGAGACCGAATGTTCATCAGAAGAACTTGCTAGCATAATTTACACTTCAGGCACTACTGGTGAACCGAAAGGAGTAATGTTGTCGAATAACAATATTATAAGCGATGTTGATGCTTCTTTAAGCCTTTTTACAGTGGATAAGTCTGACATCTTCCTTTCATTTCTGCCTTTGTCGCATGTTCTTGAGCGCACAGCCGGACAGTTCGTCCCTCTTTTTGCCGGCGCCACCATAGCGTATGCAGAAGGCATAAGTAAACTATCGAAAAATCTTCAGGAAATAAGACCTACGATACTCATTAGCGTACCGAAGATTTTTGAACGGATGCTTGAACGAGTTTTTGCTGAGATGAAGTCTCGTCCGAAAATCGTCCAAAAAATGTTTTTTTGCACTCTTAAGAAGAGACCACACGTTTGGAATCAGCAGATTGTCGATTATTTTTTTAAGAAAAGAATCAGTGCCATATTTGGCGGGAGGTTGAAGTTTGCAATTTGCGGAGGGGCGGCCATAAACGAACGCGTTCTTCGTTTTTTCAAGAATATGGACATTGCCATTGCCGAAGGTTACGGTTTGACGGAAACTTCGCCCGTTGTCGCAGTTAACCGCCTTGGCAGATCCAAGGTCGGCACTGTTGGCCAGCCCCTAAGTTGCGTTGAAGTTAAGATAGCTAAAGATAAAGAAGTCTTGGTGAGAGGTTTAAGCGTTATGATGGGCTATTGGCAAAAACCAGAACTGACAAACGAGGCATTCGATGAGGATGGATGGTTTAAGACTGGCGATTTAGGATTCTTGGACTCGGAGAATTACCTGACCATTATCGGGCGTAAAAAGGATATAGTAGTTTTGACTAATGGTAAGAACATTTTTCCGGAACGAATAGAAACCGAATTAAACCTTAGTCCATATATCGCTCAGTCGGTTGTTGTCGGCCATCGCATGCCTTCGTTAGGGGCGATAATTATACCTGACTACGATCTGATAAAACAGGAATTCGGCGAAAAATATCTGGATATAAAAGGCTTGATCAAAGAAGAAATCGGCCGTATCAATGCTAAATTAGCCCCTTATGAAAATATCAGGGAGTTTTCTCTTTTAGAAAAACCGTTTACGATCGAGAAGGACGAATTGACCGCGACACTGAAAGTGCGTCGCCATGTTATAGAAAAGCATTATGGGAAAGAGATTGAAGCACTTTATCGCCGCGCCGCCCTGAAAAAATAATCAAACTATTTTACTATTGCTAGTTTTTTTTGTTTGAAAGATGTCTACACATGCCGCAAACGCGGCTTTTTTGTTACGTTTTTTTTGATTGAGAAAAATTTGTCCAGAGACGTTCAGTTGTGGTATAATTTAAACAAATAACAAGACTGATTAATATGAAAATCATCGTCGTTAGACACGGAGAAACTGAAGAAAATTTAAAAGGCATCATCATGGGTCATGACCAGGGAACTTTGACCGCCCTAGGCTATGAGCAAGCAAAAAAAGCCGCTCGTGCTTTAGAAAAAGAAAAGATTGATGCCGTTTTCACCTCTGATCTGGCCCGTGCGGCGGAGACGGCAAAGATAATCGCTGCGTTTCATACTGAAGCGCCATTCTTCGCAACTGAAAAGCTACGAGAAAGGGATTATGGTGCTATTCAGGGCATGAACAAAGCTGATGTCGATTGGGAAAAATGCGAAAATGAGTTGGAAAGTTTGCATCAAGTTCAGTCACGTGCGGTTGAGTTGATCGATGCGGTTTGGCAGGATTACCCCCAAGGGCAGATTTTGGCGGTTTCTCATGGCGCCGCAATGCGCGCCTTAGTAGCACTTGCTAAAGATGAAAGTCTGCAACAGCCTTACGACACCTCAAAACCAGGCAATACGGCTATTTACCGCTTCGAATATGACGGAAAGAAACTTTCTTTAACCGATGAGAACAATTTAAAACATTTGATAGCATGATCATATCGCGCGAAACCATAGAAAAATTGTTAGCGCTCAAACAAACGCCGTTGACTCCTGAGGAAATGGCGTCTGGTTTGACTGTGACTTTTTTTCCTGTAGAAAAATCGTCAGACAGTGAAATGGCCTTTAGGCAGAAGCTGGAACATGAGTTTGTCGAATGCGGAGTTAAGGTGATTCCATTTGAAGAAGCTCTTTTTCGCCCGTCTTTTTCCCGCACGCTGAAACTGCTTAGTAGAATTATCCTCTTTAATTTAAGTATTGTTGCAGGCAAGCTTTTCGGGTTCGGTGATGAGACGATCAAACAGTTGGATCTGCCGTTTTTTATCCGCATGGGCAAGAAGATTAGAAAGGGAATCGTGGTCGTAGCTGCTGGTGAGGGTAAGACTGGCCGTCTACCCATGGATATGACGGTAAGTTTCAAGGAGAATCCAGTGCTGACCATCATCGACCAGCCTGCCGAAATAACTGAGCAAAGCGGTTACAAGGATCACATGGAAACAGCCTTGAAACTTTTTGCTTGGCATATGACTAATCTTGTCATTACGGTCAGTAAAGACAGATGGACAATATATAGTTTTAATGGTTCTTACCCCTCTTATGATTTCGGCGGAAATATGCGCGACGGCGTGCTTAATAACCTAATTCCCAAGTTGGCTGCGCCTGTGACGCCACCGCGTCTGTCTGATTTCGCCATCAAGGAAGGAGCATTCAAGGTTGCTGATGGCTTTTATGCCGATTTTGTCCACGACTTGACCGTAGGCGGAACCTTGCTTGAACGGACAGGATTGTATCCTGAAAGGAGAAATATCAAAGATTTGAATTTTCGCAATAATTTTTATCGCTGGGTAGGGAGTATCCACTTGGACAAGCGCAGCGGCATGAGCTACGGCTTTGTCGCTAGACAGCTGCCTACAGAAATTTCTGAGCTGATTCCAGAAGCGGATTTTTTTGCCAAGAATGACCGCTCGAGCTTTGCTGCGATTACCAACGATCTTTTATCCAAGGATGGGACCTATTACCTTGTTTTGTCGATTATGAAAGAAAAATTGGTTATGCCTTTACCTATAGTATTTGTTCTGACTTCTAAATCGGGTGCAGATAAATCAAAACTCGATCCTTCTAAGGATATCATTAAGATGGGTCTTCTAAATGGCGAGATGATTCTCGAAACACCGCCTGGGGCAGACATCGCCAACGATTATAAGCCGTCTTTTGATACCAAGGTTATTCTGGCTCATGCTTTGGGTAATGCCATTATTGCGGCAGCACTTAAACATTATCGTCCAGGAAATGATTATTCTGCCAAATTATCAGACAAAGGATTTGCTTTGGCTCATTGGCACGGCTTTATGGAACCGGAAGATGCTCCAGAAGGCTGGCATGTCCATGGTGATAATAACTACCCGGTTTCTTGTTCATCACCACAATCAGGAGTTTATGCCTTGCGAGGCAAGATGGGCATCTTGGAAGAGTGTTTGGGAAAAAAATCGGAGTACAACGGAGATATCCAGATCGAACCGCATCATGGTTTGAATTTTAATTACCCAACTTTGGAAGGCTTGGCTGATTACCTTTTGAAAAATAAAGACAAATATAAGCTAGGGGAATAATGATATATTATTACGTCATTTCATTAGTATTGGGGGGCGTGGCAGCTTTAGTGTCAGGCCTTTTCGTGCTGCTTCGCAACGGACGTCAACCTGTCAATCGCGCTTGGTTCCTTGTCAGCCTTTGCTCCTCGTGCTGGAGCTTCGGTTACATGTTCATGATTACAGCCAGTACGCCTCAAGCCGCCTGGTATGCTAATTGGTTCTTGCACGCCGGTGCCATCATGCTGCCTTCGTTTTTTTTCCATTTCGTCCTCATGCTGACCAAACAGGACAAAGATAAGAAAGCTAGAATTGTATTATAGATTTTTTACGTGTGCAGTATTTTTTTCTTCCTGGTTAATCCGACAAAGCTTTTTGTACAAGGTGTTTTCCCTAAGTATATATTCAATTATGTCTGCGATGCCGGGCCGCTTTATATATATTATGCGATTTTCTATTTTGTCTCATTCATTTTTACGACCGCCTATTTGTTCGTCGGCTTGCGCCAACCGAATGTTGATCGCTATCAGGTCAAATACGTAATTTTGGCCCAACTGGGCGCGGTCGGCGGCGGCAGCGTCTTTTTCCTTACTTTCAACTTGAACTGGCCGCCATACATAATGATTCTTTATGCCTTTTATCCGCTAATTATCGCTTATGCTATTATCAAGTACAGGCTGATGGGCATTAAAGTACTGGCGAGTAAAGTCTATACCTATTTGTTAATTTCTGCCTTTTCTCTTGTTTTTTTTCATATCACAATTTTTGTGGACTTCTATTTTTTAGGTGGCATATATTCTTACAAAGCGCTCATGTTTTCTCCTTGGATTGCAGTGCTTTATTCTATTTCCTTGCTGCCAGTGCTTAATAAGATACAGAGTTCGAGTGATGTCATCTTTTATAGGAACAATGCGCCTCGACAGATTATTAAAGATTTATCATTGGAATTGTCCAGTTCAATCAATCTTTATGAGTTGATTGGCATAACTTCTGAGATTTTCCGCAAGGTTTTGGCTAGTGAGAGCCTGAAGGTTTATCTAAAAAAAGCCGATGAGAAAAAGGAAGTGTTTTACTGCGTTCTTATGGAGGAGCTTAAGGTCGGGCCGACGAGCCTGATATATAAGCCTGTGGTCAAGAATCGCACAGTCTTGGTTCGCGATGAACTTAAGCGTAAAGGAGAGACGGCATTAGTTAAGGAGATGGACAAAAGCGAAGCGAAGCTTATCGCCCCGCTTGTCCTGCGCAACAAGGTTATCGGCCTGCTTTACCTTGGAGAGAAGGTTGATGGAGACGCGTATACGCGCGAAGATATCGACTTCCTCGATATTATAAGCTCACAGGCTGCAGTTGCAATCGAAAACGCCAGACTTTATAAGGAAGTTGATGATTTTAACAAGACATTAAAGCAGAAAGTTGATGTGCAAACCAAGGAAATAAGGGAAAAAGCCGATCATCTTAAAAAGCTTATGGACATGCGTTCGGAATTTTTGGACATTACTTCACATCAGCTCCGCACACCAGTGACTGTCATTAAAGGGGTCTTGTCCATGCTCGAAGAAGGTTCGATTCCGCCGTCGAAGCGCAAGGAATTCCTGCGTGGTGCCTTTGAGAAGTCGATTAAACTAGGGGAAATTATTAATGACATATTGCGCGCTTCGGAAATGGACAGCGAAAGTTTCGTCATGAACCTCAAACCTGTCGACCTTAATGAAATTTTAAGAAAAATAGAGGAAGATAAACTAAGGACGGCTCAGATAAAGAACGTCAAACTGGATTTCAAAATTCCCAAAAAGACGCTCAGCCCGGTTTTGAGTGACGCAAAGTATCTTGAGCAGGCGATTGTTAACATGATTAATAACTCTTTCCAGTATACGCTCAAAGGCTCTATTCATGTCATGGTCGAGCAGTTGTCAAATGCTGTTGTCATAAGAGTTAAAGATACAGGCATCGGTATACCCAAGGATCAGATTCCTAAGCTTTTTCAGAAATTTGCCCGCGCCGACAATGCGGTTAACACCTTTACAGACGGATCAGGTCTAGGCCTGTTCATCATAAAACAAATAGTCGATGCCACACCTGGCGCCAAGATCGAAATCGAAAAAACAGAATTGAATAAAGGGACGGTTTTTGCCCTGACAATACCGCTGGCTAAATCAGGTTGGCCCCTTGAATTAAAAGGAGTAAAATAAAGTTATGAATAAAAAGAAAAAGATTCTTGTGGTCGAAGATGACATCGATCAGGCCGCTATGTATCAGGTGGCGCTCAAAGCAGCCGGCTTCACCGTAATCGTGGCCCGCAACGGCCAAGAGGGGATTGAGGTGGCAACATCCAAGAAGCCTGATCTTATCTTTTTGGACATGCTGCTTCCGGATATGGATGGGTTGGAAGTGTTAAAAAATTTGAAATCCGTGGATACTACCAAGAGTATCAAAGTGATCGTATTAAGCAACTTGAATAAGCAAGAGGTTATCAATCAGAGCAAGAAAGCGGGGGCTGATGATTTTATGATTAAGATGCAGCTCCTTCCTCGTGATGTTGTCGCTAGGGCAATAGAGTGTCTAATTTAATAAGCGTTGCGCCATAGACAGTCGCGCACGAAAAAAAACATATGAAGTATGATCTTAAAGCCAGTAAAATCAAGTTAACACCGGAAATCAAGGCTTATGTCGACAAGAAAATGCAGATGCTGGACAAGTATCTGGGCAAACTCCAAGTAATAGACTGTAATGTGCAGATCGGTTTAGTTGTTGGAGGACAGAAGTCGGGCGAAATATACCGCACTGAGGTCGTGATGGAACTACCGCGCGTTTTGTTGGTTATTGAGAAGCACGAGGCCGATTTATTCAAATCCATCGATAAGGTAAAAGACCAGCTTGCCCGTTCAATCGTTAAGCATCACGAAAAAGTTATCGAACGCCGCCGCAAAAGCTAGTGATTATGAATCAGGTAAAAATACAGAAGACAGACCCCAAATTATATTTTAAGGGAGGGAGTAGCAAAGCCGTGCTGATATTGCACGGCTTTGCGGCGAATATCGAGCAGACTGACACTCTTTTCAACTATTTTGTACGGAAAGGCTATACGGTTTTTCGCCCGGTTATGCCTGGTCATTCAGGTAATATCGAAGACCTTAAGGAATATGGTCCTAACGACTGGTTGTCGGCTGCCCGATCTTCTCTAGAAATTTTGTCCGAGGAATCGCAAGAAGTCTACATGATTGGCACCTCATTTGGAGGAAGTCTTGCGCTGCACCTAGCTTCAGAGGAGGACAGCAAGGTTAAAGCATTAGTCGCTCTGGAAATGCCGTTATTTTTTAATTTGAAAATCTGGCTGCTGCTTAATACGATTCAGCCCATCCTGCAGCTTCTTGGCCGTGAGTACATAAGCAAAGGCGGGCCGCTTTACCGCAAGAACAGCGTGCCACGTCAAGGTGCTTTTGCCTTCATTCCGGTACGTCCTGCCGGCCAGATTCGCAAATTCATCCGACAACACAGTTATCGCGACTTAAAGAAACTGAAAAAGCCTTTTTTTCTTTTACAGGCCGATAAAAGTGATATGTTGAACAATAAGCGTGCGATTAATCTCGTTTCTAAACTCCTGCCAGACAGGCAACTCCGGGTTATGCGCGTGCCGATAGATAATCACGATTTGAATCTTTTGGACGACGAGGGGAAGATGATTATGTTGGAAAAGATTCATGATTTCATCAATCAGGAATAATATTGATTTTTAGCCATTTTCTTAGTATACTAGATGGGTAATTAACGGAACTTTCGGTGCTGGCTGCAAAAAAGGCTCAAGATTCAAAATAAGGGGGTCGAATTACGATAAATTTTATTTAATTTTAGGTAAATTTTATCATATAACCTCAATATCCTAGTTTTGAGTTTTGTGCTTTTTTTGTTTCATTTAGAGAAAAATATATGAATTTGTTGGCAAAACTATGGGGAGATCCCAATGCTCGGTACATAAAGACCTTGGAACCGCTAATCGAAAAGATTAATTCGCTTGAAGCGAAATATGCTGCTCTTTCTGATGAGGAGTTAAAGTCCGTTTCGGCGAATTTCAAGAAAGAGATAGGAGTTGATGAAAAAACTCAGTTTGGTGATGAAAAAGTATTAAATGCTTTGGATAATATTCTGCCTGAGGCTTTCGCTGCAATGCGCGAGGCTGCCAAGCGAGTTATTGGCCAGCGCCATTACGACGTCCAGATGATGGGCGGCCTTGTTTTGCATAATGGACAGATCGCTGAGATGAAGACTGGTGAAGGCAAGACTTTGGTCGCGACTTTGCCATTGTATTTGAATGCTTTAACTGGTTGGGGCGTGCAGTTGGTTACAGTTAACGATTACCTCTCGCGCGTCGGCGCTGGTTGGATGGCCCCTGTGTATTACGCATTGGGCTTGTCAACTGGTGTTATTATTCATGAAAAAGCATTGGTTTATGATCCTGAATATATAGATGAATCGCAATTCGATCCGCGTTTGCGCAATTTTCGCCCGATCGGACGCCGTGAGGCCTATGCTTGCGATATAGTTTACGGTACTAATAACGAATTCGGTTTCGATTATTTGCGCGATAACATGGTAAACCGGGTCGAGCAGATGGTGCAACGTCCTCATTTTTACGCTATCGTCGACGAGGTTGACTCGATCTTGATCGATGAAGCTAGGACCCCGCTGATCATTTCTGCTCCGGCCGAAGAATCAACCGACAAGTATGCTAAGTTCTCACAGCTGGTCGGGCGACTGGTCAAAGACGAGGACTATAACGTTGATGAAAAGATGCGCGCCGTTTCGATCAGTGAGTCTGGTATCGCCAAGCTGGAAAAGGCTTTGGGTGTTGAGAATATCTACACTGCCGGCGGTGTCAGCGACGTCCATCATATTGAGCAAGCGCTTAAGGCAAGAGAGTTGTTTTTGTTGGACCGTGATTATGTCGTCCGTGAGGGTGAGGTAATTATCGTTGATGAATTTACTGGGCGTTTGATGCAGGGCCGCCGCTATAGTGAAGGCTTGCATCAGGCCATCGAAGCTAAGGAAGGTGTTGAAGTCCAGCGCGAAAGCCAGACTTTGGCCACTGTCACTTTTCAAAATTATTTCCGCATGTACAAGAAGCTTGCAGGTATGACCGGTACGGCTTTGACCGAGGCGGAAGAGTTTCATAAGATTTACAAATTAGAAACCACTCAGATCCCGACCAATAAGCCGACCATTCGTAAGGATATGAATGATCTGATTTATCGCACCGAAGAAGGGAAATATAAGGCTGTGATCGAGGAGGTTAAGCAGCGCAATGCAGCCGGACAACCTGTCTTGATCGGCACAATCTCGATTGATAAGAATGAGTATTTAACCCTGATGATGGAACGCGAAGGTTTGCGCCCGCAGGTCCTTAACGCCAAGAATCATCAGAAGGAAGCGGAAATCATCGCACAGGCCGGTAAGGCTGGCTCGATTACTTTGGCTACCAATATGGCCGGACGTGGTGTCGACATCATGCTCGGTGGCGTACCACCAGCCAAGAACGACCCGTCTTATGCCGAATGGGAGGCGGAGCACAAGAAAGTTGTCGAACTGGGCGGGTTGCACGTGATCGGTACCGAGCGTCATGAAGCACGTCGTATCGACAATCAGTTGCGTGGCCGTGCCGGACGCCAAGGCGATCCTGGATCATCGCAGTTTTATGTTTCGACAGAAGATGACTTGATGCGTATCTTCGGTGGCGACCGCATGAAGAGCTTAATGACGACTTTGAAGCTGCCTGAAGACATGCCGATTGAGAACAAGCTGATTTCGCGTTCTATCGAGTCAGCTCAGAAGAAAGTTGAAGGCAATAATTTTGACCTGCGTAAACATTTGGTCGAGTACGATGATGTTATCAATAAGCATCGCGAGGCGATTTATCGCCGTCGCCGCGAAGTCTTGGAATCAGTTCCGACCGGCAACATCGTCCTGGAATCGCACGAGACGGTAGTAGATTCACCGCTGACCAAGACTGTGCTGGAGATGGTTGAGAATGAGATCGAACAGGTGGTCAGCTTTCACACGGCTGCCGAGCTGGTTGACGAGTGGAATTTGAAAGAGATTGAGCAGGTTGTAGCGACGATTTTCCCGATCAAGCAGGAACTACCGGCCGAGCTGTCCAAGATTGCGGTCGAGGGCGGCAAGCTTGATCGCGTCAAGGCGCGACATGCTATCGTTGAACATCTGGTAAAACTTTCAAAAGAAACATATTCAGAATTGACAACGCAGGCCAAATCCGTCGGTGTGAATTGGCCGGTCGTCGAAAAGGAAATCCTTTTGCGCTCAATCGATACGTTGTGGATCGAGCACCTTGAGGCCATGTCGTCTTTGCGCCAAGGCATCGGCTTGCGCGGTTACGGCCAGCGCGATCCGCTGATCGAATACAAGAAAGAATCCTATCAGTTATATAACGAACTGAATAATCTGATCCAGAAGCAGGTCGTTTACAATATCTACAAAATGGGCCAAGTGCACCAGCCGATCGCCGGAAAATCGTTGGCTGAACGAGCTAACCAGTACAGCGCGCCGATCAAGGAGGGCGAGGGGCAGACGATCGTTTTAAGCGCCAATGCCAAAGACAAGACTCCGGACGGGCAGACTATCGGCCGCAACGACCCGTGCTGGTGCGGATCTGGGCTCAAGTACAAGAAGTGTCACGGCAAATAATATGGAGCAAGACACTTTCTTGAAAGAGATCTCAATGTGCCGTGAACTCTCGTCAAAGAACGGTGGCAAGTGCAATTGGGGAGAGTGTGAGCGTTGTGGCGTAATCCCATTACTGTACAAGCTGGCTAAGGGCGAGGTTTACGAAAAGGAGGATGAAGTTAAGGCGTTAAAGAAGTCTGCTTTGCAATAAAGTGTTAACAAGGTTAAGTGAAATAGTATGCACGAAGAATATCCGCAAATCATTAAAGAAGTTGGGTTTGATTTTTCGTGGGACGAAAAGAAGGTTTGGCTTTTGAATGAGCCTGTCAGTGAGATGGCTATATCGGAGTTGGAATGGCATTTTGATATTCCTTTTCTCTGGGAGAAAGGGAAGTATGACCTTAAGCCGATTGAAGTAATCAATCACCCCGAAGCCCACACAGTAGAATATGAGAGGACATTGACTGCGGATATCAAATATCCGATTGATATCATGGAAAACAAAGGCAGGTGGCTAATTTTGGACGGTCTGCACCGGTTAATGAAAGCTAAAATTAACGGCATAGAAAAAGTTCATGTTAGAAAGATCCCGCGAGTGCGAATTCCAGAAATATTAAGCGATTAATTATTTCGGTATTAATTTGTCATTCCCGGCCGAGCGATAGCGAGGGGAAGGGAAACCATGATGAATACAGTGCGGAATATAATAAGTTGCTTATTCATAAATTAATTCAAAGAATCTTTTTTAGATATGAAAGTGAAGACAATCAAAGTTGGCACAACTAATAAGGCGAAGATAGAAGCGGTCGAAGAGATGGTGCGCGAGTATCCGCTCCTGGCCGGCTTCGAAGTGGTTGGCGTTAAGGCGGAATCGGGCGTGAGCGATCAGCCAATGACAATCGAGGAGACGATCAACGGTGCTATGAACCGAGCCAAGAACGCCTTTTGCGAATGCCATTTTAGCATCGGCTTGGAATCCGGCCTCTTTCCCGTGCCAAAGAGCAAGACCGGCTATATGGATGTCTGTATCTGTGCGATTTATGATGGTGAGGAATATTTCCTAGGCATGTCCTCGGCCTGGGAGTTTCCGGATAAGCGCATCACCGACTTGATAGTTAACGAAGGTTTAGACATGACTCAAGCCGTCAACAAGGCAGGTATGACCAACAACCCTACCATAGGCGCAGCCGAAGGCGCAATCGGCATCCTGACCAAAGGCCGCCTCACCCGCAAAGGCTATACCAAACAAGCCCTGCTCACTGCCATGATCCACTTGGAGGAACACGAAATAGATTTCTAGTTATAATCATTTCAAAATAAGGTTATGAAGAATTGTAATAATAAAAAAACCAGCTAGGATCGAGTTGGTTTTTTTTTGATTGTTTGGCTTGCAGGTTAATGGCTGAGAACAAATTCACTAAGAATATCATCACGATCAAGTTGATTATTATTGATTTGATTGGTTAACAAATTTTCGCCCCGTCACAGTCCGGCTGATGCCGAGACTATGACGGGGCCAAATAATTAAGTAGTCGAAAATTATCAACATGAAATGCAAGCTGTGTTTGCAGGAAAAAATACTCATAAAACGGTCACATATAATTCCTAATTTCATGTACCGTGGCTTGTTTGATGAAAAACATTTTCTCTTAAAGGTAAAAGATGGTGACATTGATAATCCCACGACAAAGCCAAACGGTGAACATGAAGCTAATATCCTTTGTTCTGATTGTGAAAAAAGAATAGGAAAATTCGAAGATTACGCACGTAGAATAATATATGGAGGGCGATTGTATAAAAGTGAGAGTGATGTTCAATTTCAATCTAGAAAAAATCAGCATGGTATAGAATATATTTACTGCAAAGGTGTTGATTATAATAGGTTTAAATTGTTTTTGCTTTCAATTTTGTGGAGATCAAGCATTTCAAACCTCGATTTTTTTAAGGAGGTTTCACTGGGAAAGTATCAGGAGATTGTTAGGCAGATGATACTTGAGGGTGATCCGGGTGCACAACTTGATTTTCCGTGTGTTATGCTCTCTTACGCGAAACAAAAGGAAAAAATACCAATCGACTTGATTTGTTCACCAGTAAAAGCTCAAAATCAATTTGGTAAAGGTTATTCATTTTTGATCGGAGGTATTAATTATTTTTTTCACGTTTCCAAGTCGTTTATTCCCGATTGGGTTGTTGAATTCGCGATCAATGAAAAGAACGAATTGCAAATAATACATATGCCTAATGATATAACTGTTGATATGATTAAAAGGCATCTAGGTTTTAGGTGAATTGTTTTTGATTGAGAAGACGTTTCATCCCGTCACAGTCCGGCTGCTGCCGAGACTGTGACGGAGCCATGATGTGTTGCTTTAGATTAGAGAAAGTGCTATTTTAGTAAGCTTACTATATCGATTAATTAATTTTAAATTTATGACAGAGAGTAATTCTAGCAAGAGTGTCATTATGATCAAATTGGTTGTTATCGGGTTCTTGGTATTTATTTTGATGATCCCGGCTTTGTCTATCATGGGTTTGGTGCAGGAAAGGCAAAGCCGGCGTGATGAGGCGGTTAAGGAGGTGACTTCGAAATGGGGTGACAAGCAGACGTTGGTCGGCCCGATTCTTACCGTGCCTTACAAGGTTAAAGAGGAGAATGTGGAGACTGTCAAATATGCAAATTTCTTGCCTGAAAACCTGAACATTGCCGGCAATCTTGAGCCCAAGATGCTTAATCGTGGCATTTATAATGTTACAGCCTATAAAGCTGATTTGAAATTCGAGGGCAAGTTCTTGCAGCCAAACTTCCAGGAGTTGAACATTCCGGCTAGCAGTATTATTTGGCAAGATGCCTATCTCTCGATCGGTTTTCCGGATATGCGCGGCTTGAATGAAAATATAGTAATTAAGTGGAACGGCAAAGATTATCAGGCCATGCCTAATTCAGGATCGCAGCTTTTGACATATATCAAGTCAAATATTACGAAAACCGAAAATCTAGAGCAAGCAGATGGCGGTGAACAAGGTAATGGCTATTCTTCGCCCGACGAGGTTAAATCAGGAGCGAGTGTCAGGATTCCGCTCAATGCGACCTCGACTCCGAGTGCGGCATATAATTATTCCTTTGCTATCAATATTAATGGTGGTGAGCAACTGAATTTCGTTCCGATCGGCGGACAGACTAATGTGACTTTGACTTCCAGCTGGCAAAACCCGAGCTTCGGCGGCGCGTTCATTCCTACCGAAAGGGAAATAAACAAAGATGGCTTTAAAGCTCAATGGAAAATATTAGAACTGAATAGGAATTTCGGCCAGAATTGGCTCGGTAACTCTGACAGCACGATTCTCGGTTCGACATTCGGCGTCAGGTTGATCGTCCCGGTTGACGAGTATCAAAAGAACATGCGCTCAGTCAAATATGCCATCATGCTCATCGTCTTGTCTTTTATTATCTTCTTTTTCGTTGAGGTCTTCAACGAAATCCGCATCCATCCGATACAATATTTACTGGTCGGCTTCGCCCTTTTACTATTCTTCACGTTGCTGTTGTCGATTTCCGAACACCTCGGCTTCAATTTGGCCTATTTGATCGCCAGCTTTGCTACGATATCCTTGGTAGTTTTTTATGTGAAGAATATCTTTAAAAGCACAAAATTGACATCGATGCTCGGGGGTATCCTGGTTTTGATCTATCTCTTTATTTTTACCATAATACAGCTGCAGGATTACGCTTTGCTCATGGGCAGTATCGGTCTTTTTATCGTGCTATCCTTGGTAATGCTCGTTTCCAGAAAAGTAAACTGGTATGCCATCGAGGTTGGCAAGGGGACGGCCAAAAAACAGGAGTAGGACGCTTGCAGATGTGTTTTTATTATTTTGGCTAACATTCAATCTTGAGAAGAGTGCGTTTATGGTGTATATTGTAATAAGCCGAAGAGTTTGGTCGATTTAGGTTTGGATTGGTGGTCTTAGAAGGGTTTCAAATCATTTCGATAAAATTAAAATAAAAAGCATGTCGGAAAAAAGCTGGCAATTCTATCACGATTCGGAGTCGGCCTGGGAAGCCATGTTGGCCGATTGCCGCCTCGCCACCAAAACCATCGATTTCGAGCAATTCATACTGCTCAATGACGTGGTGGGTAAAAAATTTTTTGATGTCTTTGAGCAGAAGGCCAAAGAAGGCGTGAAGGTGAGGTTGATCTGCGATGCTGCCGGCAGTTACAGCTTTTATAATTCTGCTTTGCCGGGCCGCCTGGCTAAGCTTGGGGTCAAGATAAAATTTTTCAATCCGATCAAGCCATGGCGCCTGCACAATATCACTTCTTGGTTTTT
>JAAXVE010000126.1 GCA_013335665.1 Candidatus Falkowiibacteriota bacterium | reverse complement strand
GTCAACTCTGGCAGCACTGAATGAGCGTCGGATGGTTCGTGGTCGTCAGAAGATGACAATTCCGTTAATCACGGCATACTGCGACACCAACACTAACCCCGGAATGTTTCTCGAGCGTCATCCGGAAGCATGGGCGGTTCTTGACCGCTTTCTTTTTATGGCCTACGTCGACTATCTGTCTGATCAGGATGAGATCACAGAAATGCTGATGCGTTTTCAGAATGGCAATGTAACCAAACTTGCCGGACATCTGTCAATCAATCTGATAAGCGATCTTTCACGGCTGACACTTGAAACGCCCAGCATTATCAGGAGCGAGTTGATTTTTCGGAAAATGGCCCAAGGGTTGCAGGAGTATCGCACCAAAAGACGGGATCTTGTTACGAAGAGTGAAGTCGAAGGTTTGATTCTTCCGGAAATATCAGATCGCAGGCTTTGTTGGTCAACGCAGGTGGCAGAAGTTAACGCCATCCTTCATGGCCGGGAAGAAGTTCTGCCGGAAGATCTGTATGCACTTAAAAAAGTTCTGGGGACCACTGCAGTGGAAGAAGAAATGTGGGACAACATCGTAGCGCGACTTATTGAGGAGCTTGGTGAAGAACAGAAAATGCAGCTCGACCACGCTCAGTACATCGCTCTTGACGGCCTTATGAAGGAATTGGATGCCATAAATCCGACAAGCGCTCCTGATATGGATGCGCTTAAGACCATGGGAGAGTCGCTGATGTCGCTCAAGCAGCAGGTAGCAGCGATCGTGCCGGAAAACGACAAAATTGCCGAGCTTTCAAGAAAGGCGAACGGTTTCATTTCTGAAAAGTCGACAGCGATAAGAAATCAGGCAGCCGAATTCGTGGGTATGACGAACAACTGACAGGGGGTGCAATTTGCTATCGATATTAGCCGGTGCCGCAGCGCTCGCCGCAATCGCAGCACTTGCCTATTTTCTCTTCAAAAAGGTTCGTAAAAACCAGGAAGAGCAAGGGCAAGGTGGCAGTAAGAGACGTAACTTGATGGATAGCGAAGAGGAGAGCGACGACCCTTTATCAGGTATGTCGCCTGAAGAGAGACGTCGTCACGAGGAGCAGGAGGCGGAAAAAAGAAAGAGACTCCTCGATTCAGTTGTCCAGTCTATCGAGTTTTCAACCAAGGAATTGGTGTCGGATCAGCCGATATCCGGCGCAAAGTCTCGCCAATCCTTGGTGCCGAACGCCAACTTTAATGTGCGTCCGATCAGAGGCGTGCAAGAATGCCCCGCCCTCCTTCCCTCGGCACACCTTCTTGATGATGATCAATTTTATGGAAGGCTGGCTACCCACGGTATGATGGTCGGTGAGTATGTCGAATACTATGGAAAAGCTCGACGGGTGCTTTATGCCGCATTCGACGGGTCAGGTAGCATGAAAGAATACGGCCGCTACCAGTGGGCGATGTCGTTGTGCGAGGCGCTGATTGACAGGTGCATCAAACAACAGGCTGAGTTCATTTTGATTGTATATTCAGGGGAAATTAAAGGTGTTTACCATATAAGGACCCTGAAGGAAGCAATTGAAGTCAAGCGGAAATTAGTGAGCATCCTTTTTCCGGAAGGCGGAACAGATATCGACCTCGCATTGGGAACGATATTCGACATGATCAAGGAGAGTAAATTCATCGATGCAAGAGCGCTTCTCGTGACTGATGGAACTGAGTCAGTTGATGAAAGGCACATTTTGCAACGCCGCCAAGAGGAAAACATCTTTTTGCACACAGTCAGTATAGCTGGTCAAAGAGATGACCTTAGGCGAGTGTCCAACCGTTACGATCAGGTGGGCATGTTCTCTGGATGAGTTCATTAACGCAACCCCGCTCTATTTATAGGGCGGGTTTTTTGTTGCCAAGACATTGAAATTTAGCGAAAAAAGCAATATAGTTACAGAACAAATATATTTTTTTCATGCCTTTAATCGAATTTTAATACGATTTAAATAAGATACGAACATGCTTTTAAAAAAACAGGGGGACAACATGGGTGGGGAGGCCAACGGCCCGCGCCTTGGCTACAAAGCGGTGCTTGCCGCATTTTTAGGTATTTTGATCATCGGAGCGGGTTTTGCCGCTCTTAATTTTTTTCTGCGAGCCAAACCTGCGGATGAAAACGGAAAAGCGAAATTCGCATTATCAGCACAACTTGGCGACCTTAACGGCATAGATAAAGCAAGCAAGTTTATCCTAAGCTCAAATAAGCAGCTTACGCCCGACGAGATAAAGAATAATATAAAATTCAGTCCGCCTTTTGACTATGCAGTTAAAGAAAAAAGATCACTGCTATCATTGTTGGCTGGCCAAGTGCTTGCCAGCGCCAATCAAGCGTCGTTTGGCAACGAATATGAGCTGACTCCGACGCAAGCTCTGGTTGACGGTGTTGTGTATCGGGCCGTAACTGCGACTTCTTCAGATTTGCAGTTTGATCATGACTACTCTTGGGCTTTTAATGTGAAAAGCGGTTTCGGATTAAAAGAGACACTGCCGGCAAATGAGGCAACTGGAGTGCCGGTCGACACAGGAATCGAAATCACCATGAATCGCCTTGATATTTCTCGCGATGTCGCGCGATATTTCTCCATCGAGCCGAGCGCTAAGGGGCGATTTGAAGTCGGCTTAAACAAGATTGTGTTCATACCGGAGGGTGCTCTAAAAGATAAGACATTATACAAAGTGACAATCAAGAAGGGGTATCAGGCGGCTGACAAAGCCGATATATTAGACGAAGACAAATCTTTCTCATTTGAAACTTCTGGTGCCGACTCTGCTTCTAGTTTGCCGAGTTTGTCTTGGAGTAATGATTACTTTGAACTGTCGACCGCTAAGGAAGGATATTTGGAGGCAAGCGGAGACGCGACTAATTCCGAGGCAGTTATCAGTAAATATGACAGTGGCCCTAGTTTTTTAAAAGATTTTTATACCTATCGTGACCGCGCTTACGACTGGTCGAACTATAACAAGGCGCCATTCAAACCGAGCGAGTCCGTTAAGGAGGTTAAGAAGTTTAATCCAGTCTTGCTAAAACGTAACGAAAGCGACAATTATGGTTTGATTCAACTGCCAAGCAAGTTGGACCAGGGTTTTTACATTGTCAGGCTTGCGGTTGGTGATAAGTTCGAATATACATTTCTCCGGGTCTCGCCTTTA
>JAAXVE010000032.1 GCA_013335665.1 Candidatus Falkowiibacteriota bacterium | reverse complement strand
AAGGCTGATCTTTGGAGGCTCAGCCAGGACTTCATTTCAAGGCGGAAAGGTTGCAGGGAAAAGCTTCAAGCGGAAGGATGCCTTTTTGGGCTGCGATCGATATGCACATCGATAAGCACATAAAGGCGTGTTCTGTTTTTTCTTGGGAGTGCCACCCCACTGCCTCCAAGCCGTAGTCGCAGAAGTTTCTGACAGAGGCGACGAATTCTGAGTTGAGCGGTTTCCCTGAAAGGAAGTGGTAGGCGCAAATACTTCCTTTGCAACAGCGGAAGGTGTTGGCGGCTGCGGTAAAATAACTTTCCGGAACGTTTTTGTCTGCGTCGTCCAGGCGCACCAGTGTGCCTGGGGTAAAAAGAGCGGGTTGAGTTAGCATGGCTTGCCTCCTTTGGCAGTTTTTACTGCCGGGTGCCTTGTTGAGTCCGATTAGAGATATTATTATAATAGCATATTTTAGTGAAAAAGTAAAGGTTTTTATTGCCTTTAAAAGGTGATTATGGTATAAATATGGTGTATTTAAGTAAGTAATTTCAAAATTATGATCAAAGTCGATCAAGCTGTGTGCATTGGCTGCGGCACTTGCGTAGCACTATGCCCGAAGACATTTGAGATAAATGCTGATGGAAAATCAACTGTAATCAGTCAAAATGAAGTCGAATGCGCCAAGAATGCGGCAGCCAGCTGCCCAGTGCAGTGCATTGCAGTTGAATAAAAGATTTTATTGTTATAAAAATCAGGTGAATAGCCTGATTTTTTATTCCCACACCTTCACTGGCCTGATTGAAAATTAGTTGCCTTTTCTTTTTGTTTAATCGTGTTAGTCTTTAAATATGACATTGGATGATGTAAAAAAATTGAATATTCCAACTCTTCCTGGCAGTTATCAGTTTTATAACGAGGCGGGCGGGATCATATATGTCGGCAAGGCGGCTAATTTGAAAAGCCGCGTGCTTTCGTATTGGCAGAAAAGCACTGAGCACACGCCTGCCAAGGCGGCGATGGTTAAGGAGGTGGCTGTGATCAAGTGGGTCGAGGTTGAGAGTGAGATCGAGGCATTACTGCTTGAGTCTAACCTGATTAAAAAACATCAGCCGCCGTTCAATGTGCTGTTACGCGACGACAAGCGTTTTGCTTATGTTAAAGTCTCGCTTGAAGATGAAGTGCCAGGGGTGTTTGTAACCCGTAACATAAGCAAGTCAGGCAAATATTACGGGCCTTTTGTCAGCGTCAGTGCGGTCAAAGAAACGCTGAAAATAATCCGTAAGATCTGGCCATATTGCACTGAGCGCAAAATCAAAGCCAAACCCTGCTTTTATCATCAGGTCGGGCGTTGCCTTGGCGTTTGCGGCGGTGTTGTTACGCGCAAGGAATATATGGACAGGGTGATTAAGCCGATACAGCTTTTTTTTGAAGGCAAGAAAAGCAAAGTAATCAGCGAGTTGCAAACAAAAATAAGCAAGATTGAAAAAGAATTACGTAAGAAAGGGATTTCATCAGTAAGAAAGGAAGAATTGGAGGAGGAGTTGCGTTCGGCTAAGTATCAATTGCTTAACATGAAGAACGTTTTGTCCCACGCTCACATTCTTGGCCTTGAAGATAAATATGCTACTGATGTTGTTGAATTGGCCAAAGTTCTCGGCTTGCCAAAGACGCCGGTGCGCATTGAAGGCTATGACATCTCGAATATTTTCGGCCAAGAAGCCGTGGGGTCGATGGTGGTGTTTGAAGAGGGCGAACCGAACAAGGGAGAGTACCGAAAATTCAAGATAAAAATCGGGCAAGGCCAGGCCAGCGACACGCGCATGCTTAAAGAGGTTATGGAGAGACGGTTTAAGCGCTCTGTTTCATTTTATAAAAACGATGACATAACCGGGCTAGATAATGATGGGATTATTCAGAAAGATGTTGATGAAAAGTGGCCTTTGCCTGACCTTATAATTATTGATGGTGGCAAAGGTCAATTAAATGTGGTTACAGCAGTCTTGAAGAAATTCAAGCTTGAAATTCCGTTGATTTCGATTTCCAAAGGTGAGGGTTTGCGTTCAGGAATTGCCCCGGACAAGCTGTTTTTCCCAGGTGAGAAAAAGCCCCTTGAATTGCCTTTGGCCTCGCCTGCGTTGCATTTGATCAAGCGGGTGCGCGACGAAGCGCATCGATTTGCCATTGGTTACCATCGAAAATTACGCAGTAAGAATTGGTTGACAAGATAATTAGGTAAAATTAAATTTATCCCAAATAAAAAAACACCATTGACTAATGGTGTTTTTTTATTTAAGGTTACAGTGTTTTTCGTTGTTTAAATCCAAGTTGGCAAATAAACTCTAGGGGAGGAATGATCCATGGACAAGCGTTACGAACAGGAGCGAATAGTGGTTATCTGGTCAAATGAGAACAAGCTCAGTTTGTGGCAGAAATCGGAATTGGCGGCAATCAAGGCTTCGGCAAGCTTGGGCGAATTCGATATGGCCATCTACGACCAGATTGAAACCATATTGTTGCATCAGCCGATAGACATCGCCTGGTGGCTCAACTGGGACAAGGTTATCGGACACGACCTTAACGCCTTCGTGGCAGAGAGGGTCCGTCACTTACCGCTAGAACTGCAGATATTCTTGCACAAGAAGTTGACGTCGTTTGACACGCAGGAGCCAGCTTTTGGCAGGATGCTGCTCGATTCGCTGGCTGTCGTTGAAGAAGGGTGCGATGCATTTGAAGAGGTTCTGATCGATATGGCAAGGAAGTATCGCTACACGATCATGAATTCGCGCACCCATGGACAAGAGGGAGAGTTGATGACTTTCGGTGCCCGCATCCTGTCCTGGCTGGCAGATTTCCGCATAGCCAGAGAGATATTGTCTGACGCTAAAAGCCGTCTGAAATATTCCAAGATGTCCGGTGCGCATGGCAAGTATGGCAGTATCAGTCCGAAGATGGAAAAAATAGCTCTGCAGATATTGGGATTTACGCCGTATTATGGCGCAACCCAGATTATCCCGCGTGTCATTTACACTCCTGTTGCTCAGGCGCTGTCTGATATGGTGCAGCTGCTTAACAAAATTGCGGTTGAAATCCGCTTGAACGCCCGGAGCAGCCGCCCTCTGATGCGCGAGCCTTTCGGCAAAAAGCAGACCGGTTCGTCGGCTATGCCACATAAGCGCAATCCGGTAAAAGCAGAACAGATCGCCGGTATGGCGCGCATGGCCAATGGTTATAAGGTGATGCTCGAAAGCAATATCGAAACTTGGGAGGAGCGTGACATTGCCCAGTCAAGCGTGGAGCGTGTCGCATGGCCTGATATTTTTCATGTCATGGTCTATTCGCTCAATTCGATGACGGCCATTCTTTCCGGCTTGCAGGTTTACCCGGAAAACATGCTCCTCGAAATTTACGAGTCGCACGAAGTGGCTGGCTCGAGCGAACTCAAGGAGTTCTTGAAAGAGAAGATGTCGGCCCATGGCTTCGGTTACGAAGCCGCCTATCGGACGATGCAGTTGGCCTGTTTCAATCTCTTCGAACCGTCAGATGAGCTGCTTAAACTGCGGCGACCGGCAGAGTCTTTTTCCGAGGCTTCAAGCATGCTCAACGCGCTGCAGTATTTGCCGCGTCCGAGCAGAATCGTTTCGATCAGCGAGTTCATTCCTCAGGCTAATTTGCGGGTTTCGGGCGAGCTGGCCGCTACGCAGGAAGAGGTGGATACTTACAATACCTGTTTGGCCACGATCTTTGCCGATCCGGTCAACCGAAAAGAATGGGACGGTATCTTTAATCCGGCAGAGATGCTGCACAACGAAAATGAGCTCTTTTGGCAGATCCTCGGCGATGATATTGGGGAGGAATAATCATCGTGTCAGGGCGGGAAATAACCGCCCTTTTTTATTTGCCAAAACCACCCCTTTTTGCTGTAATAAGCATATAACCTTTAAGATATTACGTGAAAAAATCCCAAGAAAAATTACTAATAATCGATGGCAATGCCCTTATCCATCGCAGCTTCCATGCTCTTCCACCTACACTGGTTACGAAATCTGGGGAGCTGGTCAATGCTGTCTATGGCTTCAGCGCCGCTTTGCTCAAGGCGATCAAAGAGTTCAAACCTGATTACATCGCTTTGACTATGGATAAAAAGGGTCCAACCTTCCGGCACGAGGCCTACAAAGAATATAAAGCTACCCGCGTTAAAGCACCGCAAGAACTATATGATCAATTTGATCGAGTCAAGCAAGTGGCTGCTGCTTTCGGCATACCTATTTATGAATTGTCCGGTTTCGAGGCTGACGATCTGATCGGTACGATATGTACCAAGGTTGATGACCAGTTGGAAAAGATTATTCTGACCGGAGATATGGATACGCTGCAATTGGTCAATGAACATACAAAAGTCTATGCGATGAGCCGCGGCATAAGCGATGGTATTTTATATGATGAGATAGGCGTCGTTTCCAAATACGGCCTAACCCCTGATCAAGTAATCGATTACAAGGCTTTGCGCGGTGATCCTTCCGACAACATCCCTGGCGTTAGAGGTGTCGGTGAAAAGACGGCGATCGAATTGTTAAAGGAATACGGCACGATAGAAAATCTTTATGAAAAAATCGAAACGGCTGAAATTAAAGAGAGGATAAAGCAGCTGCTTATTGACCAGAAAGATATGGCCTTCCTGTCGAAAGAACTGGCGACTATTCATTTGGCGGCGCCAATGGAGTTTGATCTGGACGCGACGCGCTTCGGTGGCTTTGACAGGTGCGCAGTCGTTAACTTGTTCAGTGAGATGGAATTCAAGTCTTTGCTTAATCGCGTGCAGGAGATGGGCCAGTTTAGTAAGAGCGACAAGCAAGTCGAAACCACAGATAAGTTTGAGCGAAACAATAAACTTTTTTCCTATCAGCTTGTCGACACGGAAAAGCAATTCGTAGAATTTTTAAAAGAATTATCAAAGCAGAAGCTTTTTGTTTTTGATGTCGAGACCGACTCACTTGATCCTTTGTCGGCAAAGCTGCGCGGCATTAGCTTTTCCTGGAAAGAACAGCAGGCTTTTTTTGTCAGGATTGAAAGCGAGAAGCGTAAAGTCCAAGGAGATCTTTTTAGTTATAGCCAAACAACGGATATAGAAAACGATTGGCTTAAGAGACTGGAAGATATTTTTGCAGACAAGAAGATTAAGAAGATCGGCCATAATATTAAATATGACTTGGCAGTTATGTACAGCCAGGGCATCGAGGTGCGCGGTGTTTATTTTGATACGATGCTTGCTTCCTATCTGCTAAATCCGGGAAGCCGACAGCACAACCTGGACACTATCGCTTTTAGCGAGTTGGGGTTTGAGAAGATCACTAAAGACGACCTGCTCGGCACAGGCAAGGGTAAACAGACATTCGGCGAGGTCGCAATGGACCGTTTGGCCAATTATTCGTGCGAAGATGCCGACATTACCCTACGTTTGGCTAATAAATTAAAACCGGAACTTGAGTCAAAGGGTTTGATTAAACTTTTTGATGAATTGGAATTGCCGTTGGTGCCGGTTTTAGCCAGGATGGAACAGCAAGGCATCGCTTTGGATAAGAAATATCTGACAAACCTTGGCAAGAAGCTTCATAAGAAAATAGCGGACCTGGAGGAAAAGATACATGATTTGGCAGAAGAAAAATTCAACATCAATTCTCCGCGTCAGCTGCAAGAGATATTGTTCGATCATCTTGGCATTTCGACTCAGGGTCTGAGCAAAACCAAGACCGGCATCTCGACAGCGGCCGATGAGCTGGAAAAGATCAAGGATCAGCATGAAATCATACGGTTGATCCAGGAGTATCGCGAATTATCCAAGCTGACAAGCACTTACATAGACACGTTACCTAAGTTGATTAACTCGCGGACCGGTCGCATTCACACTAGCTATAATCAGACTGTAGCGGCTACGGGAAGGCTGTCGTCATCAGACCCGAATTTGCAGAATATTCCAATTAAAGGCGAGTGGGGCCAGGCCGTACGTCGCGCTTTTGTCGCTGTTGAAGGGTACAAGCTGGTTGGTATTGATTATTCGCAAATAGAGTTGAGGCTGGCAGCTCATTACACCGAGGATGAGCTGATGCTCAAGGCGTTCAATGACAAAGAGGATATCCATACTGCCACGGCTGCAGCTATTAATCAAGTAGAATTGGCAGAGGTAACTAAAGAGATGCGTCGCGAGGCCAAGGCGATAAATTTTGGGATCTTATATGGACAAGGACCTCATGGTTTGTCGCAGACTGCCGACATTCCTTTCTGGCGCGCCAAGGAATTTATTGATCACTATTTCGTGGCTTACCCGAGAATAAAGAAGTGGATCGAGGAAGTAGTGGAGCAGGCACGCGAAAAAGGCTACGTGGAGACGCTGTATGGCAGGCAGCGCAATTTGCCAGAAATAAATTCATCAATCATGCAAGTGCGCAAGGCGGCTGAAAGAATGGCGGTGAATACGCCGCTGCAGGGCACGGCCGCCGATATGATTAAGGACGCGATGATCAAGGTTAATAATTATTTGGCGTCTAACTATCCGCAGGGCGAAGTCAGACTCCTGCTGCAAGTCCACGATGAACTTCTTTTTGAAATAAAGTCGGAATTAGTTGCCGAGGTTGTGCCTGAACTTAAAAAAATAATGGAAAATGTGTTACACTTGAAAGTGCCGGTAGTCGTCGAAGCAAAGACTGGAGAAAATTGGGGAGATTTGGAATAGCCGTGATTATTTTCATCATTTATTAAACATTAAAATCAAACAAAAAAAGTTTGATATGTAAAACATATGGATAATATCTATCATTTCATTAATAAAAAGGTGCATGTGCGCATTCATCGTCCGCTCGGCTCTTCCCACCCTAAATACGAATTCGTCTACCCGGTTAACTACGGACGTATTCCTAATACTGAGGGCAGTGATGGAAAGGAAATGAATGCCTACATCTTAGGCGTTGATGAGCCTTTAGCCGGGATGTACGAAGGTAAGTGCATTGCAGTTATACATCGAACCGATGATCCGGACGACAAGCTGATTATCGTGCCGCTTGATGTCGATAGTATGAGTGATCCGGAAATTCGTGAAGCAACTAATTTTCAGGAACAGCATTACAGCTCGGTGATAATCCGTGATCCGGAAACTGAATAGGGAGGTTGATCGTGTGGGCTAATAATTCTAGAAAGATTATGATAAATGGGCTTGAAAAATTCGTTGGTAAAAGTATTGCACTGCTGGGCTTAGGGTTGGAGAACCAGGCATTCTTGCATTATTTGTTGCGACATAAGATTGATTGCAGGATTACCGTGTGCGACATGCGCAGTCAAGAGCAGCTGGCTGAACGTTTCGCTGACTTAGCAACGGAAAATATCAAATGGAAACTCGGCGCAGAGTTTAATCAGGGTCTTGATCCTTTTGATTTTTTGCTGAGGTCGCCTGGCTGGACAGTGCACTGCCCAGGCATTAAGAAGGCGCAGAAAAAGAACAAAGCAATCGTGCTGACAAGTCCGATGGAAATCTTTTTAGAATCGTGCCCAGGCAAGAATACGGTTGGCGTTACCGGGACGAAGGGCAAAGGAACAACTTCGTCGCTGATTGTCGCCATGCTTAAGCAAGGTGGAAAAAAAGTCTGGCTTGGTGGCAACATCGGCGTTGCCCCATTTAATTTTATCGATGAAATCACTGCTGAAGATTGGGTTGTCTTGGAGTTGTCGAGTTTCCAATTGCAAGGAATGACAGTGAGTCCGCACATCGCCGTCTTTACTAATTTTACGAAGGAACACTTGTCGCCTGCTGACCCGAATAATCCTAATTATCATAAGACATTGAAAGAGTATTGGGAGTCAAAGTGGGCAATTGCGGCTAATCAGGGCAGCGAAGATTTTTTGGTGGCCAATTCTAAAATAAGAAAGCGCATTGAAAAAAGTGCGCCCACAAGCCAAGTCGTTTATTTTTCAAAACTTTCCTGGAAGAGTAATCTTATAGGCGGCCATAACAAAGAGAATGTGGCAGCCGCATTTGAGGTTGCACGCTTGGCCCAGATTGAGGAGAAGGTAGCTAAGAAAGCTGTAATAACGTTCATCGGCCTGGAGCATCGCATTGAGTTGGCGGGTACGATTGATGGAGTGTCTTTTTATGATGACTCTTTTGCCACCACGCCAGAGGCTACCATGACTGCCTTAAAATCGTTCAGAGGCCCAGTGATCTTGCTGGCTGGCGGAGCTGACAAGGGCGCAGATTTCAAGCGATTATCAAAAATGATAGTCGATCGAGAGGTGAAGCAAGTTATTTTGTTCAAGGGGCAGGCAACACCACGGCTACGTAGCGATTTGGTCGCCGCAGGTTATCCGGTCTCGAGTATATTGGAGGTTGATAGTATGAGTTTGGCTATAGCCAAGGCAAAAGAAGCTTCTAGTACTGGCGATATCGTTCTCTTGTCTACGGCTTGCGCTAGTTTCGGGCTGTTTAAGAACTACAAGGAGCGCGGCAACCTGTTCAAACAAGAAGTCGAAAAATTCAAATAACGCGTACGCCGAAGAGTTGCGGACAATCCGGTGCTCTATGGCGCATACAAAAAGCCAACATCAGTCTGTTGGCTTTTTGTATGGATATTATTCGTCGTATTTGATCACCTTGAGCGTAAGCGGGAGATCGGAAGA
>JAAXVE010000031.1 GCA_013335665.1 Candidatus Falkowiibacteriota bacterium | reverse complement strand
TTATATTATTGAATGTTTTTTATTTGAGCCTCAGCCTCTTTTTCCATATTGATCTCGCGCCAAGACAAGAACAGGAAGACTAACAGCAAGAGAATGGTGTTCAGCGGAGCTACCCAGATCGGGAAATGCTTGCCGAAAGATTCGAGCATCATCAAAGCTCCCAGGAAGCCGATGGAGTACATGGCGCCATTTTTAAGGTAAGCGAACTTCGAGATGGTATCGACTCCGCGGATCGTTATTTCTCTGACCACGAAAGCGCCTATGCCGTTGCCGATCAGGATCAAAGGCACGGAAATCGTAAAAGCGAAAGCGCCGATCACGCCGTCGATCGAGAAAGAAGCATCGATGGCTTCAAGGTAAAGGATTTTCGACCAAGCCGAAATGCCCGGGTTGAGCAGGTCTTTCTCTTTTTCCTCCGCATTCTTCTTGAAGCCGTCGGTTAGGAAAAACGCCGAAGCGCCGATAGCGGCTGACAGAGCCAGGATGGGATTGATATTTATGGCAGCGTATATCGAACCGGTCAAGACAAAAGAGGCGATCGCATAGAACCACATGCCTTGGCGGTGTACGAAGTGTTCAACCAGGAAGGCGTATTTCTTTTCTTCCAGGAACAGCCAGGACAAGAAAACTAAGAATAGATAGATGCCGCCGCCAAGCAGTAATATCGGCTTAGAGCGTTCGACATCTTCCAAAAGGCTAGGGTCATTCGAAAAGACCACGTGCCACAGCTGCACGAATGACATGTCGGTGTTTACCAGCCAGACGATTATGAAAGGCAGCAGCCCGCGGACCACGAACACGGCCAGGAAAAGGCCCCAGACCAAGAAGATCTTGCGATATTTCTCAGGCAGCGTCTTTAAGATGTGCGCATTAACAATGGCATTGTCGATGCTTGAAATAACTTCAAAGACGACCAAGCCCAGGATGATTAAAATATAACTGAATGCCATAAATTCTATATTTGAATAATTATATCGCCCGCCTATTTCATGTTATGGGCGCAAGGTAATCGTTCCTTAAGATTAGCACTCAAAATAGAAAAAAACCAGAGCAAAAAAAACCATCCAAAACATTCACCCCTACTAACAAAGTGCGCAAAAAAAATCCGCAACTTTCAATATTGCGGATTATCTTGAGTATTTCATTTTAAACAATTACTTCTAAATAACAGTATGGCGGTCAAAGGGCTACAAAGTTGTAACCGCCAAACTCATCTTGTCCATGTAGGACAGGTAACCTTGGACTGTGCTATTGCCACCATTATCCGAAGCGGAGATGGTTGTGAAGGCATTTCCAATTACGGTCACATCGACTGGCAAAGCAAAGCTCGAAACAATAGGTGCCAAAGGAGCACCATTAGACATGCAATACACTGAATAACTGTAAAGAGTTGCGGAAGTCAAACCACTGTCGACAAAACTGGTCTGACTGGTCTCGCCGATCAATTCGTTGTTACGGTAAATCTGACAGGAGGTAGCATCGGTTATCTGCGGCCAAACCAATGAAACTGTATTCGCAGTCACAGCGGTTGCCATTAGACGGTCGATTACCAGCTCGCTGGTTGTTGTCGTGACGCTCTGGCTAGGCGAAGCTGACAGGTCGCCGTTCGTGGCTACTACGTGATAGACGTAAGAGGTCGAAGGGGTTAGGCCCGAGTCGACGCAGCTCGTCTGAGCTGTTTCTTTAACCAGGACGCCGTCACGGTAAACCTTGTAATTCGAGGCGTTCGCGCCGGCTGTCCAGCTTAGGCTGGCGCTCGTGCTGGTAACGCTGCTGATAGCCAGGTTAGTGGCCGGGCTCGGCGTGGCGTAGAGCGTATTCACTGTCAGACTGGCCGATGGCACAGACGTAAGGCCGTTAAAAGCCGTGACATAGAACGTGTAGCTGGTAGCTGAATTGAGGCCAGCACTGGTATGACTGGTGCCAGATACGGTGCCGACCAGGACATCATCCCGGTAGACATTGTAAGCACCGGCATCTGCTACTGATTGCCAACTTAGAGTGACGCTAGAAGCAGTGATGTTGCTTGTCGTCAACCCGGTCGGCACATTCGGCACTGTAGGCAAGGTTGTTACCTGCAAATCGCCAGACGAGGAAACTGATGAATCATAACTTGCCACTATTTTGTAAACGTAGCTCGTGCGTGGCGTTAAAGAAGAATCGATGAAGTTAGTCTGGTCTGTGTCGGCTATCGCTACACCATCGCGATAGACGTAGTAGCGGTTGGCGTAATTCACGGGAGACCAAGTCAGGGTGGCGGAAGTTGCCGTTATGCCAGAAACTTGCAAGCCTGACACCGGCAGTAGTGCCGGGTTCAGGGTGAAATTATTGGAGCCTACCTGGACGCCCTCGACATAGGTATAGACGCGCCATTGTCCGAACATGTTCACAGAGCCGATACTGAACGGTTCGTAAAGCACATAATATGGCCAGTACTGCTGCCCGCTTGCTAATGGGTCGGTGGTCGTATACGGGTCATCTAAAACCAATGTGCCGTTCGGGTTGTACCACTTAAAGTTAACCGACAATGGTTTGTAAACGTTGTTAAGTTTCAACCAGACAAATACGTTGCCATTGCTCGTCAGGAATGAGGAGGTCTCGTTGATCGGATCCCATGGATCGTTAGCTGCAGCTCCCTGGCTTGTAGTCACTCTATCTAGCGTGTAAGTAGGTATTAGAGGCGGCAACTCCTGTTCCGACTCGTCACCCATAACCAGAGTGTAGCCTCCTGTGTAACCGGTAACATTTGATCTAGGCATATTGAATAGTTCGATCTGGCTTATCCATATCTTGTCCGATGCATCAGCGAAGCCTTTTGCGAAGGGGTCGATGCGGATACGGGGTATACTGCCGCTCCAATTCGTGTTAGCGCTCATTTTCATGGTATACCAATGCGCGTCACCATCCACAAATACTTCACCATCGGTAAACTTGACGGAATTAGCCTCGCAAAAAGGCCAGTTATTCGGATGCCCCTGGACCTATCTTTTCAAAATACATCCCGCCGATCCTGAAACCGGCTGGCACATTGCTCACCGTCATACGGATATTCAGGTATGGGTAGCTGGCGGCATCGACGTTTTTCAGGTACAGGCTGATGATACCAGGGTCAGTTTCATTGGGATTTATTTGCCACCAATCATTACCAAAAAACCCGTCCGACACCGCATTGCGTGTCGTCCAACCCATCTGATTGCTAGTAAAATCCCAAGAAGTGAGCAACGTCCCGATCCTGATCCAGTCAAAGGTCCATGACTCCTGGTTACCGTGACCGTTTGTCAATTGAATACTGAACTGTTTCATCTGGGCAGTCTGGCTGAGGCCGGACAGATCAGCGCGGTAAACATTGTAGTGTGCATCCCAATATTGACCATTGTTGTAGTCGCTTGGGTTGATGACAGTTACGCCTACCGGACCGAGCCAGTTGCCTGATTGATCCATGATCCAGACCGCACCCTCAGAACGCGGATCGCCTCCATTGGTCACCTTGGCCGAGAAATCGATGTAACCGTCCTTCAGGAAGATGCCTGGAGGATAACTCGGACTGTCGACACCCGGATCAGGACCGTTTACCTGGACACGCCATTCGTTGCAGGGGTTACCGTTGCAAACATTGCCCAACGGAGCCGAAACCATGGACCAATTCGGGACCATACCTTCGGAAGAGCCTAGGGGGAAGTTGAAACTGGTAATATTAAATGCAGCGTACGAAGGCGGGTTAGTGGTCCAGAGACTTTTTGTTTCGTCCATGGCATTTGACCTATAAGGATCGACATTTCCGTCAGCTGTATATAGTCCGTAAGGATCATATTTATATGCACCATTACTATACACACCGCCTGAGCTTGGACCCCAAACTTCAAAATGCAGATGCGGACCACTTGAATAGCCAGTATTACCAGAGGTGGCTATTCGTTGTCCCTTGTAAACTCGCTGGTTTCTTTCAACCAATTTTGATCCTGTTAATAAATGGCCATAAGTTGTTTTGTAGCCATTTTCATGATTAATCCTAATGAAATTTCCATAATAAAACTTTCCACTAAGATACGTGTTCGGCTGATCATCAAGAAAATCTTCAACCACGCCATCAGCAGCTGCAACCACGGCCTCATTGTCAATCATATAATCTATACCTCCGTGAAAATTATTTGGAGCATAGTACCAGCCAGTATTTATTACAACATTCTCTTTGGTAAATGGATAAGTTATGAATTTTAGGGAGTCTGCATCAGCCAGTGTTGGACCAACCAACGCAACGAATATTAATACGATGATTAACAACTAATTATCCTTTTTCATGTTACCGCTCCTTTTTTGGTAGTGATTTACAATCCATTATCTCCTTCAGTTGCTCCACTCTCAATTCACCTCCTCTTGTAGTTTTTAATAATCCCTATGAATTAAAATTCATAACAAATGGCTAAAATAATATTATTTTAGCCATTCTTTATGCTTTATAATTTCTTGAAAGATTCAACAACTTTATTGAAAATATTTTTTGCATTTACTTCTTCAGTCGGTATTTCATCATTTCTTAAATTGACGCTCTGAGCGCTAGAGTAAATAGTCTTTCTGGATTGATCAATGCTATTTATCAGCCTCATGCACTTATCTTCATTTATTAAATCATAAATCTTCCCCGTTTGAATAAAAATGCATTTAGAATCACTTAAAATAAATTCTTTGGAATAATTAAATTTGCACCCCTCTTCAATAGAAACAAAAATATTTGCATATGAATCATACTTTTTATTTTCTACCGAGCAATTTGCAAAAGTAATTCCCGGACACTCATATTCAGCTACACAATCCTTGTTCTTAAACACAATTCTGCCATCCTTTTCTTTGTTGGGCGTACCCCATTCTTTGGGATAATTAAGTTCAAAACCATATTTATCGTTCCTGTATTTTTCCCATCCTTTTATTTTTACACTTTCAACCGTGCTTGTTGTGTTTTTTAGCATCTTCGATGAAGTGGCATCTTTATTGCCGATATTTACGTCCCCAGATGATGTCAATGCTTCACCATTAATAGTTGCGCCACCTTTGTTTTTTATGGTCGTTGACGAGCTGACATTACTGTTTGACTCTGGACGAACAATGCCCTTTTTTGCACAACCAAAAAGTGCGGTAGTCAAAACCAACATCAAGGCAAAAGCTAAAAAAAACTTTTTAGACATAAGATTATCTTACTTTAAAAATAACTTTGAATATTGGTTAAAAAATAAAGTTTTGTCAACTCTTTTTAATTTACCACATTAATAGCAAAATCGTTAGCGATGCGGAAATTGCAAATCTGACCTGCTAAAATTTTTTAAAAATTAAATTCTACCTCCTTTTTTTTATTTTACACAATGAAAAATATTTTAAATAAATCTTACGGTAGATATTATCTGGTTGAAAATTTTTATCGACTCACCATTGCTTTTAATTTGGTCTATTTTAATCAAGAGAAAATTTCCATTCTTTAATTTAATCAATGAGGAATAGCCTGTGCCGAAATAACTTTCTTTTTTATAAACACTCATTTCAACATTATTAATTTTTTGTTTTTTTAAAAAAACTCCCGCCACATCCTTCTCAAAACTATTGAATTTTCTATCAGCGCCGTATATCGAAATATTTAATAATGGCAGGGCTTCTTTCTGGCTTGAATTATAATTGTTAAACAATGATAATTTTACAATTTTTTGCTCAGCCAGATCACCAGCTATGCCATGTGTAGCTTTTTTCCAATAGGGCTGATATTTAAATTCAATGCCACTTAACTCATCGCGGTAAACTTGCCAGTCATCAGTCTTGGTGGTCGTTCCAATATTTAACGATGTGGTAGTTGAGGTTGGAGGTTTTACAACTACTTGCGCTGCATCATTTTGTCTTGCCGTAGTTACCTTATTATTTATCGTGAATGCCGCATTTATTTCATGCCGATTACTTGAAAGATTTCTTCCGCACCCCGAAATAACTAACATTACAATGATGCCCAATGAAACAAAATCTAATGTTTTTTTCCTCATAGAATCGTATTATCGAACATACTTAAAAGTATTTAACATCTCATCAATAGTATTATCCAATATTTTTTGCTCATCCCTGTACTCGGATTCCGCAGATGACACCTTTTCTAAACAAAAAATCTCCCCACCCTTCTTTAAAAGCGTCATCGTTGCCTTGTATACGACACCATTGAGCTCATAAGAAATACCATCGACACCATTAATCTTCACTTCTTTCTTTGACAAAACTGTAAATCCTGGCGGTTCTTTGATATATTCATCCATCCAATCAGATAAATTCATTCCTTTGCTATCAAATACCGTTATTGCAAAATTTGCCCTATTCATATCTCTTCCTTTTCCGAATAATTTTGTAAAGTTAACAAGAATTTTTCCCCTTGCTGTTTTTTGATTTTCTGAATTTGGTTCCCAGTTTTCAGGATACTTAACCTCAAATCCAAATTCCTTATTTTGATAAATTTTCCAATCACTCTGATTAATACTCTCAGTTGTTGTAGCAATATTAGTCGATATTACTGCAGCTGTCGTGGTGGTTGCCTGTTTTGTATTATTGGCAGGTTCTGGTTTCTTATCAGCATTCTTGGCACAACCAAAAGCAACAACACTTAACGAGACCATTAGAATAAATACGGAAAGTGGTTTTTTATACATAAAATTATCTTACTTTCAAAATAACTTTAAACATTAGCTAACAAGCAAATATCAACCAGCTTTATTCAAATTACCATAAACACAATAAAACCGTAAGCACTAAAATAAAAAAGACTAAAAACTTGATACTGAAAGCCGGGAATGTTGGCTTTTAAGTATGTCGGTCTTTAGTCTTTAGTTCCGCCCAGTGCGGACGGGCTTTAGTCTTTCTTCTTTTTCTTGCCTGCCAGCTGTCCGCAAGCGGCATCGATGCTCTTGCCGAAGCTGTAGCGCTGGACTACCTTGAGCCCGCCCTTCTCCAGTATGCTTTTGAAACTGGTCATGCGTTCGGCTGTGGAGGGTAGGAAGAGATCAGTTTCGTTATAATTAATCAGGTTAACGAAGCCGAGCCAGCCGGTCAGCAATTTCACCAGTTGTTTAGCGTGAATCGGTTCGTCGTTGATGCCGCGAATAGTCATATACTCGAACATGATGCGGCGGTTAGTGGCACTAACGTAATCCTCGAGCGATTTCATAACCTGTGCCAAAGTATATGATTTGCTGATCGGCATCAATTGGCCGCGCAGCTCATTGGTCGGTGCGTGGAGCGACAAGGCCAGATTGACTTCCAAACCTTCGCGCGCAAGCTGCCTGATGCCCTTCGGGATGCCGGCAGTCGAAATGGAAAAACGGCGCGCGCCAAGTCCCATTCCTTCAGGACTGTTCATTAGGCGGATGGCGGCGATCACGTTATCGTAATTCAAAAGAGGCTCGCCCATGCCCATGAATACTATATTGGAAACTTGTTCATTCTTCGCTTTAAGCTGGCGAGAGAAATACAAAACCTGTTCTACTATCTCGTCGCGGGTCAGATTGCGCTTGTAACCATTCTGTCCGGTCGCACAAAACAAACAGCCCAAGGGGCAACCGACCTGAGATGAGACGCAAATAGTGTGGCGTCCATCGCGATGCGAGAGCATGACCGATTCTATCTTTAAGCCGTCTTCAAGCTCAAGCAGGATCTTGACACTGCCGTCATCCGACTTGAATTCTTCCACTTTTATCTCCAGGGAGCATTCTTCGTCAAGGATCGCACGCAGATTTGCGGGCAAAGTAGTGACTTCTGCCCAGCTGCTGACAAAATCCCGGAAGATTGCCTGCTCTATCTGCTTAAAACGGAATTTCGGCTGATCCTCTATGACTTCTTTCAGTTTGCTTATGTTCATTTTTTTTAACTGATTTGACGGCCGGTCTCAGATTGGGCTGGCCAGTTTTGGCGAGCCAACGCGAAGGAGTACGGTAAGAAGGGTTGTTCTTACGATTACCCACCTTGCTTCGGGTTCCAGCTTTCATATGTTTTTCTTAAAGACTAATAGTATACTTAATAATCACCACATTTGTCAAGTGATTATTACTCAGGTGCTAGCCTTTATTTCTTGTCGTCTTTCTTCTTCAAGTCCAAACGGTCGAGCTTCAAGCCTTTGAAGCCGAAATAAACCACGGCGGCGATTATGGCGAAATCGATCAAAGAGGCCAAAAAGCGTCCATAAGCGATCGTTCTTATCTTCAGGCTGACCAACTCGCCCGAGCCGAAAAGCAGGCCGATTGCCGGCTGGATGATATCGGTTACCAGAGAGGTTACGACTTTGTTGATCGAAGTACCTAAGATGAAACCGATAGCCAGGCCCACGACTCCCTGTTCCCTGATGAACTGTATGAATCCGACCAAGGGCTCCCTGATGATTTTTTCCTTGAGTTCTTGCATATGTTTTATCTTGAGTTATATCTTAATATTACCTCCTATACTGCAAGGTTACAAGCCGTGATCGATTATTAATGTTTAAGACGGAAAAGGGGCGGAAATCTCGCGCCGACAATGAGTTCTCTGCCGCCGCATAACCAGGCAAAAAAATATCTCGCCCAGCTGACGCTGGGTGAGATATTTTCTCTGTCGGGGTACGCGGAATCGAAGGGGCGGAAGCCCCACACCGACACTGGATTCTCT
>JAAXVE010000030.1:3819-8703 GCA_013335665.1 Candidatus Falkowiibacteriota bacterium | reverse complement strand
CGCCAGTTTCTCGCTGGTCCTTCCGGAACACCGATCCGCCAGGCGACCGATCGCAATGGCGTTGGCCCGTTAGTATACCGGTGCGTCGCCGCCGGCAGCCCCCGCTCACCCGGCGGCGCGCAGGATCTCGGCCGCTTTCTCCCCCACCATGATCGCCGGCGCGTTGGTATTGCCCGAAGGCATGGTGGGGATTCTGCGTTCTCAGATAAATCACCCATATCTTTGGCTACTTGGATACGATGAGCGATTTCGGGCCTTTTGACTTTAATCAAAGTGCTTAATTCATGTCTTAACTTGTCATAACCCTCCTGAGAAATAATTTGTTCGTTCATAGAATGCGTTTTGTCTTTTTTTAAGAAAATTTATAAATTGAATGATACAGCATTATTCGCTTACCTTCAAGTGTCTTGCATCGATAATAGCTATTGCTATAACCAAATACCCGAGCCCGAGCGGGTGATTCAGATAAGGCGTAAACACGTGCATTACAGACAAGAGGATCAGTCCTAGTGAAAGCAATCCGGCAGGCGGATAATCGACATGTGCGGCGCCTTTACTCCAATCTTCAAAACCAATTCTATATAATAAATAGAGATATGACAATAGGCCTAAAATGCCAATCTTTAACCAGATATCAAGCCATGCCCACTCAAAAGCCGAAGTGGTGTATTCCCCTTTTGGATTTTTTTCCAGAACGCGGGGATCTTTTGAGATGTAGGTGACCGATGCTCCAAACCCTTTGCCTAGTATCGGCGATTCGGTTATCGATTGCCACAGCTTAGGCAGCAAGGCCCAGCGCGAACCGATTGCTGATTCGTTAGTGTTAGTCGCACGCGACGAAAACAAGCCTGCCGCACTAAACCCGCCAAGCGGCCGCGGATAAGGAAAAGCGATGGACGAATAAATAATAAAAGCCGCCACTGCTGCCGAGCATGCGCCAAAAATCGCCAGCCTCGACAAGGTTAGTAATTTTATTTTTAACTCGCCCGCCCCTTTTGCCATCCACCATAAGTAAAATGGCGAAACTGCAAGCAGGGCTACCCAGAAGCTCCGCGAGAAGCTCAGGAGAGTTACGACAAGGTTTATGGTAAAAAACCAAAAGGCTGCACGGAACTTCTGGGATGCCACCGCATCTTTCAATGATAAAGATTTGGTCTTAAGCGCATCGCGTAAAGTTGCGACAGCAAAAAGTAACGCCAAAAGATTGAAGACTTGAGATTGTATGAAAATCCTATAAAAACCTCCCTGTATCTGCGTTATTTCGCCTATGCCTGTGTCTCGTACCCAGCGATAAAGCAGTACGATCATCGTGGTTTGTTCGTGGCTGAAGATGAATAGCAGGAATATCGTTTTGATCGCCAACCAAGTGGTTGCAGCCCAGAAAACCTGCCAGAAACGGCGCATCACGCCTTCAGAGGCAAAAACGGTGTAAGCAGGACCAAGCAATGCCAGGTAGAACCATGCATTTGCGTCAAGGAATATGTCTTTGATTCTTACGTGATGCAGTAAGCCGTTAACCGCTCCAAAAAGCACGAAAGCGCAAAGCAACAAGAATGGCGGAAGAAGATTCTTGCTTTTGATTTTTGAACGCCAGTAACTAAGCGAACGAGTTTTTGAAAGCTTGAATAATGTGCCAACTGCCCAGACGAGCATCACGACCAGCCATAGACCTATGCGTATGGACAACCTATTCGTGCCTATTTCATACCAAAAAAGGTATCCTTTCGAACCGATAAACAACTCAATCAAAACCAGCCACAAACCAAATTCCAGACGCTTTATCGATGCCACTAATGCGATCGCGATCAGTAGCAAAAATACGCCTTTGTTGATTGCTGGCGTCAGCCACCCGCAGAATGACGTGAATTCAACAGCAAAAAGTGCAAAAATTGACCATCTGAATATTTTCCAATCATTCACCATATATGAATTTAATATTATCGTTAACTTTCAGGTTGTGCCTGTCGCACCAGCCCGCACTTAGTTCTAGAACGTAATTTATCGGCAATCCAGAAGAGTAGGTTTTTTGAGGTATTGTCCCCTCCGGCGGCAAATTTTTACTTATGTTTATGACCTTTCCGTCATTCACCCAGACTATGTCTAGTGGAAAAAGCATATCTTTCATCCAAAAGCTGCGTACGGCCTTAGTAGGAAAAATAAACAGCATTCCTTTGGTGTCATCTAAAGAACTATGGCCGGATAGGCCTTTACTGCGAAGCTCGTCAGTGTCAGCTATTTCAAGTGTGACTTTCTCGCTACCGATCTGGGCATAAGGCCCTTTAAATCGCGCAACATCAGGCTCGCCCGCAAGTGAGCAACCCGAGAGAAGAAAGAGGCAGACAGTTATAACTACAATCTTTTTCATTGGTGCTCCTCCTTAAAAATTTTACGTATAACCTCATCTATATCAACTTCATCGATCATAATGTCATCAACCGGAAACTCTGATGATAAGATGTTTTTAGCCACATCTTTCACTTCGTCACGACCGACTTCCAATTCAATTTCGTATTGGTTATACTTAGCAACTTTGCCGAAAATTTCGGCCTCTTTCTTAGTAATTCCCTGTCCGTTAAAAGTTACTTTCAGAATTTTTTGCGGGGCGTAACGTTTGATCAGGTCATCAAGCAGACCATCATAGATTATTTTTCCGTGATCGATTATAACCACTCTTTTGCAGAGTTCGCGGATATCATCCATGTAGTGCGAAGTCAGTATTATGGTTGTCTTCTTTTCTTTATTGTATTTCTTGATAAAATCACGAATATTCTTTTGTGCTACAACATCCAATCCAATTGTCGGTTCATCCAAAAATAAAATTTTTGGCCTGTGCAGCAGCGCCGCAACGAGTTCGCACTTCATGCGCTGTCCCAATGATAATTTACGCACTTGAATGTCCAATATGTCTTTAATATCCAAAAGCTCGACGAGCTCGTCAAGGTTGTGTTTAAAATCAGATTCCGAGACTTCGTAAATTTCCTTATTCAATATAAAACTCTCCATAGCTGGCAAGTCCCACCACAGCTGATTCTTTTGGCCCATGACCAGCGCGAATTGCTTCTGATATTCTTTTTGCCGCTTATGCGGGGTAAACCCCAATACCGTGGCCTCGCCTGAGCTTGGGTGTAGGATTCCTGAAAGCATCTTGAGCGTTGTCGTCTTGCCTGCCCCGTTCGGTCCCAAGAAACCCACCAACTCACCTTCATCGATATTGAAGTTTATCGCCTTAACCGCCTCAGTGAATAGTTTTTCACGCTTAAACAAGCTCTTGATCGAGGCTATCAGTCCCGGCTGTTTTTTATAATAATCGTATACTTTGGTAAGATTCTTAACTTCGATGATAGGCATATGTTTAGATGTGGCGCCGGATTCATGGCGCAACTTACGTTTCAAGTCTTATGAATTCAAAATTAAAATAACTAAATGCCAGCGCTTTCGTATTTTCTCAAGCCGCGGTACCAGACGATTTTTATTATACCATACAAGCCGAGTAACCAGGCCAGCTGTATGGCCACTGCTTGCAAGCCTTGAGATAATGTCAATTTACCTAGATAAAGCTGTATCGGCACGAAAAAAGTGTATGCGAACGGAAACCACATGCTTGTTTTTACAAAGGCGGCCGGCAATAGTGACAAAGGAAAAAAGGCGCCGGAAAGGAATTTGCTGATAATGTTAAATGAATAATAAAAGCCAGAGATATCTACAAACCAGAAAGAGGCAAGACCAACCAGTATCGAAAAAAACAAGCGAATGAAATATGCAAAAAACATCAACAGCAATACGATTAGCAAGTGGGCAACGCTATTATTAAAAATCAAATTCGCGCGCATGAACCATAAAAGTATTACTTCTAAGGAAACTACGACTACCATCGCAAAAGAAATTCTCCCGATCGAGATTGCTGTCATATAACGCAGGTAACTGAACGGTTTAACTAGGAAGTTGGATAATGTGCCTTGATGGATATCTTTCGCAACCTTGTCTTCAAATCCGTAATTCGAGGTTGCAAACAATATAAACCAGCCGACAATGACATAAGTCATCATTTGCTGAAAGGTGTAGCCGTTCAGAATAGTCGCTTTACTGTAAATTACAGACCAGACGATTACTTGAGACATTATTTCAAAAAGATGACCGAAACTATGGGCCGCGATATTGGCGCGGTATGCCATCAGTCTTTGCGATTCGTTTTTCGTGATTGTTGCGTACTTATTCATGCTAATTTCCGAAAGCCTCATAACGCCTCACCCCGACGCGCCACACAACTTTTATTATTATATACAAAAGTATTAACCATATTAATTCAACTAAAATTCCTGCCAGCCCTTTTGATAGGGAGATTTTTCCTAGATAGACTTGCGCAGGAAAAAAAGTAATGTACATGAAAGGCGCCCATTGAATTGCAGCAAAAAAGCTTTTAGGCAAAAGACTTAATGGCGCATAGTTCCCTGCCAAGAATCTAATAATCGTATTCAATGTGTATGTAATACCTGAAATTTCATTTGTCCAGAATGAGACCATTCCGACCAGTATGGCCAACAGGAGCCGGATCAGGATGCCTATTGTCAATATGATAACAATAAGGACTATGGACCAACCTGAATCGGGAAACACTAATATCTTATGGAATATGGCCATAAATGCAAGCATGACGATTACGCCGTAAAATGAAGCCAATGAGGAGCGGCCCAATGACATAACGGTTATATACCGAAGATAGCTCACGGGCTTAACCAAAAATTCCGAGAGCTTCCCATCGCGGATGTGGGTACTGACATACTCTTCTATACCGTAATTAGTCGTTACCAAGGTGAATAGCCATGTCAGCGTAATGTATGTCAGCATCTCGCTTTTAGCATAGCCGCCGACAGCACTGGTGGTTTC
>JAAXVE010000030.1:0-3809 GCA_013335665.1 Candidatus Falkowiibacteriota bacterium | reverse complement strand
CAGGCGTAGATATTAGCGCGATAAGCGAATTGACGTTGCCAGGCGTTCCTGATTACGGCTAAATATTTTTTCATATTTTTAACTTGAAGCGCTTGAATAAGCGCGTAAACCGGCATGCCAGACGCGCCTTGATATAATAAACAATAAAAAAGCTAGCAAATTAGCATAAATCATCAAGTCAAAACGCGGACCGAAAGCAATGGCCTTTGCTGGAATGGTCCCAATAAAAGCGATTGGCACCAAGCTTGAAAAAAGATATTTTACCATCGACTGATTAAAGATGTCGGTCGGGTATTGGGACATGCGGATAACACTCTCAAAAATCATGTGCATCCCGCCGGCCTCGGTAAACCAGCAGTAAAGAGAGTTGATCATCAAGGCGATTGAGTAAAAGATGACATACCCATCGAAAATTAGGATGGCGTAGAAAAACGTTCGAACAACCCAATCAGCAAAAGAATAATGGAAATGCCCCGCTGCCTGCAAAAAAATAATAAATGCGACGACAATACGCATAACATCTTCGGGATCAATGCGCCAAACGGAAATCAGGAACTGACTGTCGACCGGCTTGATCAGCTGCGTGTCTAGAGTGCCATTGCGCACGTTGTTGCGCACTCCGGAAAGATAAGCTGTGGTTATCCAGATAAGGCCTTCAATAAAAAGGAAAGAAGCAATCACCAGCAAAGCCTGCTCGTAAGACCAGCCTGAAATATTTTCTACGTAACCATAAACGACTTTAAGAAAATATATTGAAATATATGCCTGGGCAACCACGCCAAACAGAAGTACAAAAAAATTAGCCGGGTTGACCATGCGCGACATAATGCTGATTTTCACTTTTTGCAGATATATCCTGATGTAACGATTATATGCCATATGATTCATAACGTTTCAGGCCGGCATTGTACAGAGCCCTGGCCAATAGCCAGAGAGCCGCCAGCCAAGCCAGTGACAACGCTAAATTAGCCAGCAATTCTACCTGGTTAAATTTCCCTAAGATGATCTGCGCTGGCACATAGCTGACAAATTTGAATGGCAAATAATCGAGCACTCGACCGAGGCTTCTTGGAAGGATGTCTAGTGGAACCATCCTGCCAGAGAAAAAAGTCATTGCCAACCAACCGAGATAACTGATGCCGGCTGTACCGTCAAGAAAAAAAGCAAACAAGCCCATCAGATAAAAAAACAAAAAATTAATTAGGCTCCCGGCAATGGCGATCAGTATTAGAAAAAAGGTGCTGTTAATCGTGAGGTGAAAGTTTGAGCGCAGAAAATACGCTGCCACTGCAATCAGTGGGAAGAACATGAGCAGCCTCACGGCGACACGACCGATATTAATCGAGATCATCCTTCCGAAATATGAAAGCGGCTTTAGCATGTAATTTACGATCTTACCTTCGTAAATCTCATCGCTAACCGTCCTTGATATGTCTGTGTAGGCAATGATCAAAGCAAAAAATCTGGTCAAAATAAAATAAAAAATCAATCCTCCGAGCGAATATGATCCGATCTGATTCCCCTGGCGGTAAATACTTAGCCATAAGAAGCTAAAAATAACAAGGTTCAAACCTTCAGCTACTAAGCCGGAGATCACGTCGAAACGGTATACCAAGTTGCTCTGTGCGCTGTTTTTCAGTATGATCCAGTATTTTGTCAACCCGAATGATTGTGTTCCGCTGTCTGTCATCATGCTAGCTTATGTTTTGCCTTAACTATTGCCAAGGCTTTGTTGTATTTTTTTACAACGGGTAGCCAAGGCAGTAATTTATAAACAAAGCTTGGCACCCAGTTAGAGTAAACGCCCCCGGGCTGAATGCTGAACAGCACTTCATCAACCCAGACGCCGTTCTTCCCTTCTTCCAGCATAGTCAACCAGAGATCCCAGTCCTGAAGTTTTCTTATAGATTCATCCCATTTTTTCGGTGTCATTGCCGTGGCACGAATTAGGGCCATTGTATGGATCATCGGTCCCTTTTTGAGCCTTTCTTGGTCAAATGCCCCAACTTTAAAAAGCTTATTGCCCCACATGAAGGATGAGTAGGCATAGCTTGCTTCAGGATGCTCAAGTAACGTGTTCTTGAGCTTGGTTAATGCACTTGGCTCCAAAAAAGAATCAGCATCGCAGAAAAAAAGAAAATCACCATTTGCTTCAGCCAATCCGCGATTTCTGGCAGCCGGGGCGCCTTTATTTTCCTTTTGTTCTATGAATTTAAATCCAATACCAGCTTTGGCAAATTTTGCGGCCTCCATTCCGCACACTTCTGAAGCATTGTCGCTTGAACCGTCATTAACAACAATCACTTCGAGCTGTTTTTCGTCTTGCCCGATTATTGAATCGAAGGTCCGGCTGATTTTCCCTGCTTGATTGAATAGTGGAATTATTATTGAGATCATTGGGTTAGAGTTTAAAAATTATTTTTGGTCAGTGGAATTAACATAATCGTAAAACTGCTTTGCCCTGTCCGGCCAGTTAAAAAATTTGCGTGCGCGCTCCCTTCCTTGCTCGCCTAATTTGGTGGCATAAGCTGTGTCTGAAATCAGCAGTTTCAACGATTGAGCAATTTCCTTAACATTGTTAGGGTCAACCAAGAGGCCGTTCAAATCAGAAACTACGGCGTCAGGCACACCCCCAGATCTGCCTGCCAATACGGGTTTACCTAGTAGATTTGCTTCTAGGTAAACTATTCCAAAGCCCTCAAAATCACCGTCGATATCACGCGCTGGCATAGCAAAGACATTTGCGAGCGATAGCCAGGCCCATTTTTCCGAATCACTAACCTTGCCGGCGAATATTATTTTTGACCTTACCTTTTCTGGAAGGGCAGCTGCCCGCGCTTTTAAGGCTTCCTCTTCGGACCCGCCGCCGATAATAACCAACAAAGCATTGCTATCGAAGGCGTTCACTTCGGACCAGACATCGATTAGCCGATCAACCCCTTTTCGAGCTACCAAACGGCCAACGGATAGAACTATTTTTTTATCAGCGAGGTCGTACTTACTCTTTAAAGATTGAGCCAACTCGAGATCGACTACTGGCTCATGGTCGTAACCAGGATTAACCACCTTGATCTTATCTTTAGACACTACAGCTTCGGCTAGCTTGGCAACGTATGAATTTGTACAAATGACTAGCTCTGCATTTGCTAGAATCTTTATAGTCAGCCAACGTTTACGGCTACTTCTTAAGGCGTATGGTAAGTCCATGCCGTGCAGAACAACTGAATAAGTAATGCCTAGCTTTTTTGCAAGCAACCAGGTTACGGTTCCGAGAGGTAATATCTGACCTACTATCACATGTTTGATTCCCTGCGCTTTAACCTGCTGTTTTAACAATCGAAAACTTGGCCACCACTTTAAAAATTTGCGTGAAGGATTAATCAAAGAATTGTTAGCATTATCCAGCACGCTCATCTCATCTGGAAGCGGCCAATGTTTAACTAAGTTAGCGTAAACATTTGCCACGCCGCCAACCTGTGGCGGGTAGTCAATTGTAAATAGTAATGTTTTCATATTAGCGCTTAAAAGAAGCGGCAACGCTTAAAATATCCTCTTTAGTAAAGGCTTTTACAGCGAAGAGCAAAGCAAAATAACTCACACCGCCAATGGCAACCACGATAAAAATATTCAAATAGGATTTTAATACAAATGAAATCACACCCATTGCTGCGGCCGCAATAAAAACTTTGCCATACATCTTTAGCAACTTGGCTTTATTGTAGTCGACGATCGAAGTTACTAAGCGCATCCCCAAAACGAACATTAATATGTTTGTCAGCAAGACCGTCACAGAAGCGCCAATCGCCTGG
>JAAXVE010000125.1 GCA_013335665.1 Candidatus Falkowiibacteriota bacterium | reverse complement strand
TTCGAAAGACTCATCTTTCGGCGCCTCTAGGATTTTTGCACGCTTTTCAGTCACGTTCGGAGGAAACAACAAAAACCCGAATAGTTTTGCCAATTTCATAGTTTTTTATAAATAATACAAAATTATTATATAGTTCTCTTAAAAAATCAAGACATTTTCAGGCATAAAATGCTTTAAAAAACAAAAAGACGCCCCTCTCCCAAGGACAAGGACGTCTCACTTTATCAAACAGATACTCTTATAGTCGACAGCCACGGCTAAATCGCATGCGGCAGCAAGCTTATTTCGATTATATTTTTCAGAATTTAAAACTTTCAAGAAGCGCCCAGCGCTTTCAAGCTCAATGGATATTTCACCAAGACCTATCGCAACTCCCTCCTGGGCTGCCCTGTCATGCTTATGGCCAATATGGTCATCTTCATCCAGGGAACGTTTTCCTATATTATTTCCTTCACTCATCCGGACGGTATAGTTTAATCTATTTTTATTTGATGCAAAGTGTGATGTTTCTTAGCAACTTTAATGCGAGCCAACTCCTTTTCAATGGCTGCAGCCACGCGGGCATATTCCATTTCATCCATCGTCACTCTCTCCTTCTTCACCTCCTCGGCGCGCAGACGCGCAGCCTCGGCTCGCTTGAGGTCGATCTCCGCTGCCGGCTCGGCCGTATCAGCCAATATGATAAGCTCATTATTGTTGAATTCGATAAAGCCGCCAGAAACCGCCATGCTGATTTCATCTTTTTCGGTACGAATCATGATCTCGCCGGATTTGAGCGAGGCGATATAAGAACGGTGATTGGGCAAGATCGTTATCTGCCCATTGGCCACCGGCAAGGTCGCCTGCAGTACCAGGTTTTCATAGACCGTCTTTTCCGGCGTCACTATTTTGAATTTTATGATTTGATTGTCAGACATAAATTTAATTTCGAATTTTTAAACTCGAATTCCTGCCTGCCGGCAGGCAGGTTGAATCAATTTTAAATGACGAAATGTTTAAAAAATTTAACATTCGAAATTCAAAATTATTTCTCTCCCGCCTTAATAACTTCCTCGATCACGCCTTTCATATAGAAATCCTGCTCTGACAATTCATCAAGCTCGCCGTCAAGAATCATCTTAAAGCCGCGGATAGTGTCAGACAATTTGACGTATTTTCCAGGCGCGCCGGTAAACTGCTCAGCCACAAAGAAAGGCTGTGACAGATATTTCTGAACTTTGCGAGCACGGGCCACAGTAACTCTGTCCTCGTCAGACAGTTCTTCCATACCCAAGATGGCGATAATATCCTGCAAATCCTTATAACGCTGCAAAACGCTCTGGACGCGGCGAGCCACGTCGTAATGCTCATCGCCGACGATATTCGGATCCAGGATTGTTGAGCTTGAATCTAGCGGATCAACGGCTGGATAAATACCAAGCTCAGTCAATGCGCGGGCAAGCACAACCGTAGAATCAAGATGTCCAAAAGTGGTGGCTGGAGCCGGATCGGTCAAATCGTCAGCAGGCACGTAAACGGCCTGCACCGAAGTGATCGAGCCGTCTTTAGTTGAAGTAATGCGCTCCTGTAACTGCCCCATTTCCTCAGCCAAGGTCGGCTGATAACCCACAGCGGACGGGATGCGGCCAAGAAGGGCTGACACCTCGGCACCAGCCTGGGTAAAGCGGAAAATATTATCAACGAATAGCAAAACGTCTTTGTGCTCCTGATCGCGGAAATACTCAGCCATGGTTAAAGCTGACAAAGCGACACGCTGGCGTGCTCCAGGTGGTTCGTTCATTTGACCAAAGACTAAAGTCGTCTTATCAAGCACTCCCGAGTCTTCCATTTCGTAATAAAGGTCATTACCCTCGCGAGTACGCTCGCCCACACCGGCAAAAACGGAAAAACCGCCATGCTCCTGTGCAATGTTGCGGATCAACTCCTGGATAACCACTGTCTTGCCTACACCGGCACCACCAAACAAACCGACCTTTCCACCTTTAACAAAGGGGCAGATAAGATCGATAACCTTAATACCTGTTTCCAAAATTTCAGCCTCAGTTGCCTGATCTTTGAACTTAGGCGCGCTACGATGGATCGGGCTGAAAGACTTGGCCTGAACTGCTGGTTTACCGTCAATCGGTTCGCCGAGCAAGTTAAACATGCGGCCCAAAGTCTCTTGACCGACCGGCACTTTAATAGCATCGCCTGTATCGACGACTTCCATGCCGCGCCTCAAGCCGTCAGTAGTATCCATAGCCACTGCACGGACCTTATTGCCGCCTAAATGCTGATGCGCCTCCAAGACCAAGACCTTATCGCCTTCCAATTTGATAGTCAAAGCGTTGTAGATTTCCGGCAATTTGTTTGGGAACTCCACGTCAACGACCGGACCGATAACTTGGGAGATTAATCCTTTATTCATATGGTTACTTCTAAGCGCCAGCGATCTGAGAAGCTCAAAATCTCGCAACGCTTGATTTTTTTCCTATTTTATGTTATTATTTAGTTAACAATTTTTTGATCATTCCAAGGAGGTGACGTATGAAAGCCTTAATCAGTGCCTTACCCTTAGCATTTTACTGTATTGCAATGGTTATCAAGATCTTCCTTAACTACGCTTGCAAGGCCTTATGCATCCTTTTGCATTTACCGCTGATCGTCATACTTTTTCTGGCGCTAGGAATCATCGCGATCATCGGCAACTGCACGTCACCACCTCGTTACCACTTCTCACCCGAACCGCTCGCCTGAGCGGTTTTTTTTTAGTTTTCCAAAGCAGCTCGTCCAGCGCTGATTTCGGCGATTTCCTGGGTAATTTTTCCTTGGCGAATCTGGTTATACATCAAAGTTAGATCGGATGACATTTCAATAGCTGCATCATTAGCATTGCGCATCGCCATCATGCGAGCCGAATGCTCCGAGGCATTGGACTCCAGAATGGCGTGATACAGCTGCATCTCGATCAAGCGCGGGAAGATATGCTCAAGCACCTCTTCCGGACTCGGCTCAATCTTATACTCAACCTTCGGCTCGTCCAAGCCCAATGACTTGGCAAGCACGTCTATTTCAGCGATCTGCTTCTCGATATCGATCTTGGAAATCGGCAAGACTTGGCGGATTTTCGTCTTCTGCACTACTGTTGAAACGTAATCAGTATATACCACCACCACTTTGTCGTAATTCTTAGCCAGATATTCATCCATAACAATC
>JAAXVE010000029.1 GCA_013335665.1 Candidatus Falkowiibacteriota bacterium | reverse complement strand
GTCGTGATCGGTCCAGATCACTTCGAGCGCTGTCGCCAGAAATTCAGCGTAACCGGCGCTTCCGTCATGACTATGTTTGGCGAGCTGAAAGTCGATAAGAATGTAATGAAACAAATCCTTGATTCTGGCGCAGGAAGCGAAGAATCCTGCTTTCATGGCGAACATGCTATTGGCGTCCAGGCTAATTACATCAAGAAGTTCTTCCCAAGAGCGAAGATAGTGCCCGTGCTTTTGTCTTATTCTGCCGGAAAGAGGGATTTTGCAGCCACGATAAACGAGTTGAAAAATGACAGGAAGGATGTCTTTGTTCTGGCAAGTGTGGATTTTACTCATTATATGGATGTACAGAAGGCTGAATCAGTCGACGCTATTACGCGGAGAATGATAAATGGCAATGACGGCTCCTTAATTTCGCTTAAACAAGTCGATTCGCCAGGGACGCTCAAGGTGATTCTTGGGTTGGCGAAGTCTTTGAGGCTGAAGTCAGAGATAATTGAACACAGGAATTCATTTTATTACGATGGCATTTACAAGAATACTACCAGCTATTTTTCTGTTTTGTTTTGATTATCTTAAAGAGTTCATGTACGTGCTTAGGAAGCGTAATAATTATTTTTGCTTAGAAAAGTGGACATTTTTTTTAAAATAAGCTAGTATTACGGCATAATGGTAAATAAGCCACCGCCAGTTCGGCGAATGGCAATATTTGTTTAACCAGACAGCTTATTTAGCTAGTAAATTAATGCAAGCTCACAGCGAGTTTATTGAATTATGAAAAGAACTTGGCGCAGGCCGCAAAAAAAGGATGAAGGGAAGCAATTTAAGGCGAATCAGCAGATTCGTGCTTTTGAATTAACTGTTATCGATGAGAACGGTGAAAATCTTGGAGTTATGGATACGCGCGAAGCTTTGCGCTTAGCAGAAACCGCTGGTTTGGATTTGGTAGAAGTTAACCCTTTAGCCAAGCCACCAATCGCTAAGATATTGGATTACGGCCAGTTTAAGTACGAAAAGGAAAAGCAGGCCCACAAGAAGAAAGTTCAGCAAAAGAAGGTGGAAATCAAGGGCATCCGCTTAACAGTGCGCATAAGTCAGAATGATTTTAACTTTAAACTGGAGCAAGCTAAAGGCTTTTTGGAAAAAGGACACAAGCTAAAGATTGAGTTGATCTTAAGGGGGCGAGAACGCCAGCATCCGGAAAAGGCGGTGGAGAATATTAATGAATTTATTGCAGAACTGGAAAAGGTAGAGGGTTTCAAGCTGGTTCGAGAGCAGGACTTGACAAGAAAAGGTTCTGGGTTTATTATAATACTGTTCAATAAGACTATTTAGTTTTTATTTTCATCAGGGCTAAAACCTGTTTTTTTATTTAAAAAAAGCCAAAAATAGTTCGTATGCCGAAGATTAAGACACATAAAGCAACCGTAAAGCGTTTTGTTATTACGAAAACGAAGAAAATTAAGCACCGAAAACCAGGACAAGGCCATTTTAACGCTGGCGAAACCGGTTCCACCGGAACCAAAAAACGCCGCGATATCACCGCTAATGAGGCTTACGTCAAGACCATTCGGACCTTGATTCAGAAATAAATAATTTTTTAATTTTCAATTTTTAATTTTTCAAAGACATTTTGAATTTTTAAACAGAACCCCGTAAAGTTTAAAGATTGGTGAATTAAAATTAGAAATTCTTCAGTTATATGCCAAGAGTAAAACGAGGTATTACCCACGTCAAAAAGCGCAGAAAGCTCCTTTCTAAAGCCAAGGGCTTCATGTGGGGACGCAAAAATTTAATAAAATTAGCAAAAACTGCAGTTATTAAGGCTGGCGTTCATGCTTACGTTGACCGCCGCAAGAAAAAGCGCGTAAACCGCGGTTTGTGGCAAATCAAGATCAGCGCCTTTGTTAAAGAGCAAGGATTGTCATATTCTCGTTTTATTGATGCCTTAAAAAAGAACAATATTGCCTTGGATCGCAAGGTTTTAGCTGATTTGGCCGTAAATAATAAGGAGGTAATGGAGAAGATCGTGGCCGAAGTCAAGGGATAAATTGACAAAGCTTTTAGAAAATGCTATAATTATATATGAATTGGCTTCGAGTACTTCAAATTATACAAATAGTGTCAGCTGCTTTATTGATAGCCACTATTTTGTTGCAAAGCCGCGGCACTGGTCTCTCAGGAGTTTTTGGTGGCGCAAGCGGTATCTATAGAACCAAGAGGGGTATTGAAAAAACTCTTTTTATCGCTTCGATTGTTCTAGCCGTGCTTTTCTTCGGCACAGCCCTAGCCACTATCTTCTTTAAGAAATAATTTTCTTAGTTGTGGCAAACAACTCGTTTAATTTTAAATATTTTACGAGCAAGCTGTCGTATCGTTTTCGACAGGTTGCCAAAAACATTAAATCGTCAATTGGACGGTTGTTTTTGCGAAGAAGACTGTCTGATCAGACCTTGAAGCAGGAACATTTGGCAAGTTTGGACAGGAAGCTGGTTTACTCTATGTCAGGTTCACGCATTCCGTCGTTACGTCAGCTTAAATATATAGACACATTCCTGAATCCTAGGGAGCGCTGGATCTGGCGCTCAGCCTCGACTGTTTTTATTATTACTTTGCTTTTTCTGTCTGGCCGCTTTGCGATCAAACACTTTGAAACGATTCCTGGCAATGGCGGATCATACACTGAAGGCGTTGTTGGCGTACCTAAGCACATCAACCCTTTATATTCGACAATAAATGATGTCGATGCTGACTTGGCCCAGCTTGTTTACTCTTCATTGTTTAAGAGAGACAATCATGGCCAAATCAGCACTGATCTGGTAACGAGCTTTACGGTCAGTACTGATGGCAAGGTCTACACTTTGAAAATAAGGGATGATGCAAACTGGCATTCAGGCGGAAAGCTGAAAGTTGATGATGTTGTCTTTACCTTTAATTCGATTAAAGATTCGCAGTATAAATCACCATTGCGTGCTAGTTTTAACGGTGTTACTGTTGAAAAGATTGATGACCGCACTTTGCGCTTCGTTCTCACTGATGCATATTCTGGTTTCTTAGAACTGTTGACTTTCGGGATAATGCCGCAAGAACTTTGGTATCAGATTCCACCTAACGCGGCCAGCCTGGCAGAGCTTAATATCAAGCCGATCGGTACAGGGCCTTATAAATTCAAATCGCTAGCTAAAGATAAAAGCGGCAATTTAAAATCTTATCATTTGGAGGTGAACAAGGATTATTATGGCCCCAGAGGGCACATATCCGATGTCCAGTTCAAATTTTATCCGAGCTTTGAAGAGTTATCGTCTGCAATCATAGACAATTCAGTGGACGGCATCAGCTATTTGCCTAATAGTCTTTATAATCAGACAGCAGACAAGACATATCTGAATTATCATAAGCTGAATTTGCCGCAGACAATGGCCATATTTTTCAACCAAAAGGCAAATCCGGTTTTGGCAGATTTGAAGGTTAAACAGGCGCTGGCATTAGCTATAAATAAGCAGGAGCTGGTTGACCAGGCATTAAGCGGTAACGCCCGCGTTATAGACGGCCCGGTCTTGCCGGATAATCAGGCATATAACCCTGATCAGAAAAAGTATGGCATAGATCAGTCGGCCGCTGCCAAATTATTGGCTGAAGCTGGTTGGCAGACGTTGCAGATTACACAAGCACAGCTGACGCAAGCTGAAAAAGATAAAGCAAGTGCAGATGCCAAGGTGAAACAGGCTGCAGACACTGTCTTAGCGCTTGGCGAGGGGAAGTGGCTGACAAAGAATGGCGAATTTTTGAAAATTCGCCTGACAAGCGTCAATAGCGGCGATAACGGGGCGGTAACAGATATGATTAAGGGGTATTGGCAGGCAATCGGAGTTAAGACTGATGTCGAATTAGTTGAACCAAGCAGCATCCAGGGTGATGTGATTCGAGGAAGAGATTTTGAAGCTCTTTTTTACGGGCAATTCCTTAATGCTGACAATGACCTTTATTCTTTCTTGCACTCTTCGCAGGCGACTGCCCAGGGATTGAATTTGTCGAATTACGCCAATAAAGATGTAGATAAAATACTTGAAGATTATCGCAAATCAGTCGATTTGCCATCCAGAATAGAGGCTTACAAAAAATTACAGTCGATCGTAGCCAATGACTTGCCCCAAATTTATCTGTATTCGCCCGCTTATAGCTATATCCAGAATAAGACAGTTAAGAATTTTAATACGACTTCCATAGTCGCACCTAGCGATCGCTTGGCAGATATGGCAGAGTGGTATGTAAAGACTAGTAGGAGATTTAATTGGTAAGCCGAAAAGCTTTAAACATAAGGTGTGAGTGCGTAGTTTAAAAATTAGTTTTAGACTTTAGGCTTTAGCCTTTAGTCTTAAAAAATAGGCCGAGGTGGTGAAATTGGTATACACGCATGCTTCAGGTGCATGTGGGGGCAACCCCGTGGAGGTTCAAGTCCTCTTCTCGGCACAAAACAACTCTCGTGGAACGCACGACTTGCCAGCTGGCAGGCGTATGCGCAACGCATGGTGCGTAAATTAGGAAGTAGCCTAACTGCGCAATACTATGAAAGTTCTTCTTATTGGCAGGATAAATTCCGTAAAGCCGATAATTAATAATTAATATTTTACAAAGCAAAAAGCATTAGATAATCAAGCTCCACGTGTTATGCGTTACACGTTGAACGATTGGATCTAGCGCTATAAATCTGCAGGCAAGGTTCATTTTACTCGATCCGCCTATTAGCAGATTTGCACCATATTTTATGATTACAAAGTACAAAAGCAGTTCGTCTGCTGCCGCGTCTGGCAGCCCTCGGACTCGCGGACGATTCGCTCGTCCCGAAGCGGCAGCTACACCGCGAACTGAAACGCCGCGAGTTCGCAGCGCCTCCTCGCAGACGCTAAACGACATGCCACATAAGCGTGGCAATGTTCGTGAACGCACTTTTGCCAATGGCAAGCTGCGTGTTATGGTGATGGGCGGACTTGAAGAAGTCGGACGCAACATGACCATGTTTGAATATGATAAAGAAATCATCATTATCGACATGGGCTTGCAGTTTCCTGAAGAAGACATGCCAGGCATCGATTACATTATTCCGAATATCACATATTTGGAGGATAAGAAAGACTGGATCAAAGGCGTGATCATTACCCATGGCCACATGGATCACATTGGTGCCATACCGCATCTTGTGCCTTCGCTGAATAATCCGCCCATGTTTATGGGTAAACTGACTGCTGGCTTAGTAAAAAAATTGGCAGAGAAATATCATCGTCAGATTCATCTCGATATTGCAGAGGTGAATGAATCCACGAAATTGCAGCTTGGGAGAAATTTTCAAGTTGAGTTTTTCAGAGTTAATCATTCGATCCCGGACGGTTTCGCCGTTATTGTGCGCACTCCAGTCGGGACAGTCATACATACTGGCGATTTTAAGATCGATTACACCCCTGTCAATGACCAACCGGCTGATATTAACCGTATCGCTTTACTGGGTGCTACTGGCGTGCTGATGTTGATGTCGGACTCGACAGACTCGACGCATCCTGGGTATCAGGTTTCAGAGTCATATATCGGCGATGAGATGAATAAGCTTTTTGACAAGATCGACGGCCGTATTATTATCGGCACTTTTGCCTCACAGATCAGCCGTGTCCAGAAGATATTGGAGTTAGCTGAGAAACACGGGCGCAAAGTCTCGTTGCAAGGCCGCACCATGAATGACAACGTCGAAGTGGCGCACCAGATCGGTTATCTTAAATTCAATCCCAGCATTTTGGTTGAGGATAAGGATTTAGGCAGATACCCGGATAATAAATTAATCATTTTGGGTACCGGCGCTCAAGGAGAGTCAAGCGCTTTCCTTTCACGCGTCGTCAATAAAGAACATCGAACTATCGAACTGAAGAAAGGCGATACAGTCATTTTTTCATCGTCGGTAATTCCGGGCAATGAGCGCACGATCCAAAATTTGAAAGACATGGTTGTGCGCCAAGGCGCCAAAGTAATTCATTATCAGATGATGGATGTCCATGCCGGCGGCCATGCCAAACAAGAGGACTTGAAATTGATGATGCGCTTGATCAAGCCAGAATATTTCATGCCAATAGAAGGAAATCATTACTTGCTTCAGGCCCATGCCGATCTGGCTCGAGGCGTCGGAATTGCTGAAGAGAAGATTTATGTTGCCGATAACGGCCAAGTTGTCGAGTTCACCAAGGGCGCTGACGGCAAGACTCATGGTCAACTAACCAAGGAGAAAGTCCCAGCTGACTATGTTATGGTTGACGGTCTTGGCGTGGGCGATGTTTCCAACATTGTCTTGCGTGATCGCCGTGTTATGGCTGAAGATGGCATGATCGTCATAATTACCACTATCGATAATGCAACTGGAGAGCCAATCGGAAACCCGGACATCATATCTCGCGGCTTCGTTTATATGAAAGAACATAAGGAATTAATCGAGAAGACCAGAATGAAGGTTAAGAAGATTGTTAAAGAGCACGATCCTCGCATTCCTGCAGATGATGATTACATTAAAAATAAGATCAGGAACGATATCGGCCAATTCCTATTCAGTCAGACCAAGCGTCGGCCGATGGTTTTACCAGTCGTTATCAAAGTATAGGCAATTGCATCGCAACAAAAAAGAAGGCACGGTAAGTGCCTTCTTTTTAATTAAAAAGCGCGCCAATGGCGCGACACGTAAAAGCCGTTTGCGGCTTTTAATTATCCAGCATTATTCGTCATGGGCTGCTTCGTCCTGAAGAAGCTCTCTCATAGTCAGCAGTTCATCCTTTATGAACTCGATGTTGTCTTCGTCTGAAAGCTTGCCACGTTCCAAGAAAAAGTCGATGGTTTCATTCACTATCTCCTGGAAAGCATCGAGGTCGTAGGCGCCCTGTTCCTCTACTTTGGTTTTTACTAATTCGTAAATTTCCGAAGTTGTCTCATCCATATAGTCATTTTTTAATTAGATTTATTTAGAGTATAGAATGGTTAGGGAGAATAGGCAAGGCTTGCCGTACGCGAGGACCATTCAATTTTATTATGATAAAAAGGCATTAATGAATTATTAAGCCAAGTCACCAAAACCGTGGGACAGAATTGGCGCACGACCTTTGTTTTATTCTAGTCAAGGTTCTTGGGAATGAAGAAGGTTAAACCGTAAAAGTTGGAGCGATATTATTTTTTATGTTATAATAAGTTTATAAAAAAGGCAGTCTTTGTGCTTTTGGATAAAATATAAAAATTAGCAAAAATGCAACCGCTGATTAAAGTCGAACATCTTAACGTTATATATAACTTAGGGAAAAGCAGCGAGTATAGAGCTCTGAATGACATAAATCTTGAGATTTATCCCGAAGAGTTTATTATTTTTTTCGGCCCTTCCGGCTGCGGAAAATCCACCTTGCTTTACTCTATATCTGGTTTGGAGACAAACACTCAGGGCAATATCTATATCGATGGTAAAAATTTGACTTTGTTCAATAAGAACGAGTTACTCACTTTCCATCGAAAGACCATTGGCATGATTTTTCAGGCTTTCTACCTTATTGCATCTCTGACTGTGCAGAAAAACGTGGCCTTGCCGCAAATTTTCATGAACAGTGACAAGAAAGCGCGAACTAAAAAGGCCTTAGAAATGCTCGAATATTTTGGCGTTAGTAAACAGGCCAGAAAACTTCCGAACGAGTTGTCTGGAGGTCAACAGCAGCGCGTGGCCATATCGCGCGCGTTAATGAACGATCCGACTATCCTGATGGCCGATGAACCGGTTGGTAACCTGGATTCGAAATCATCACAAGACGTGATGGACATGTTGAAATTACTGAATGAAAATGAGAAAAAAACCATAATTTTGGTTACGCACAACCCTGCTTTTCTTAGTTATGCCCATCGCGTATTTTATATGAAGGATGGCGTTATTACTGAGACCAGAGTTAATCGCCATGTTCATGGCGTCCACATTGCTACGGATGATGAGGTTAAGCCAAATATATCAAGAGAGTTGGAGTTACTAATCAGTACGTATTCCAGTTTATCTCCCAGCCAAATAGGAAATTTACTCATACCTTTCAAGGCAAAGCAGATAGTTTCCGAAGCGTTAATTGGTATGACCACGGAAGAAGTAGGTAAAATTGAGAAGAAGGTCGAAAATCTCTTAATGACGGGTGTTTATGATAATGACTCTACTTTTGAGTTCCTGGATCAGAGTATGGAAAAGGGTGGGGCAGATCTAGACAAGCGTACAGCTAAGAAGATTGCTGACAAGATCAAGGATATTATTGGTGAAATTAAAAAGATAGAAGATGAGGAGAATAAGATAAGATTACGCATTTCCCCAAATGCTGGTGGCGAGGTTATGGAGGTTAGACATTATCTTTTGGATTCTTACGATATTGAGGTTAAGAATTTTATCGTGCTCGAAGTTATTGATCGGGCTATTAAGGATCGCTTGGATAACGTGATCGATCGTGATGTGTTCCGTAAGCGTTTGAATGCGCCATTGCGTCGCGGGGGGGCTGGACTTAATAAGCGTGTAGCTAAAAAGATGTCCAAGCGCTTAGAGTTATTGATCCTAGGTAAATACAAATAAAAATAATGAAAATTTCAGACACAATATCCCTTTCGACTCGCATGTTCAAAACCAGAAAGATGAGAACCTTTTTGACGATTTTGGGCGTGGGCGTGGGCATTGGAACGGTTCTGTTTTTAGTGTCGCTTGGCTATGGTTTGCAGCGTGTCGTTTTA
>JAAXVE010000124.1 GCA_013335665.1 Candidatus Falkowiibacteriota bacterium | reverse complement strand
CATCGCTACTTGTGCCACTGCTCCAACGACTGTAAAGAAGGATTGTCCCAGTTTTTTGAGCCAGACCAGTTTTATCGCCTTTCGACCTGTCACTTTACTGGTTAGTGAGAGCTGGGCCGGTTTGCCAGAAGATTTGTCGGAGTATCGTGACAAAGCTTTACCAAGCCACGTCTTGACGTCAATAATGCCTGATGGCGTAAGAAGCCGTTCGGTCGCCTCTTCGGTTGATTTTAAGGTATTGATCGAGGTTTGGCCGGACCCGACCAGAACGACGCGATCGGCTTGCGGTTCGCGCTGGCCGACTGTGTTTTTAATAACTAACCCAAGGAAAGAAACGAATGAGTTGACCCGTGATAACTGGAGCTTGATTTGTTCGACCGCAGAAGCCGGAGAAAGAGTGGTGACGATTTCTGTCAGTTGCTTGCCAGTAATATACTCGGGCAAGGCTTCGTTGGTGAAAATGAAGTATCCGCCCTGAGGAAGCTCGCCATTAATAACGTTGCTGAAAAGCTTGTTGGGCTGGAGCGGGGTATAGTCGGCTTCGAAGCGCTGGCTGATTTCAGTGATCTTGTAGCTTGAGACTTCGGTTTTGGGGTTAAGGTAGACCAGGAAGGCTTTGTTCTTGCCCAAAGTAGTGAAGTGCAGTTCGTTTTCAAAAATAACTCCGACAGTCGCATTTATTTCGCGCAGGTTGAGTGTGATAGCCGGGTTCTGGAGGAAGTCGGCGATGTTCTTATTGGTTTTGGCTAAGGCTGCTTCGAAGATGTGCTCGATCTTGATAGTTGAGAGGCGTTCGCGCAAAATCAGTTTCTCGTTCTGGTAGTAGTTGTGGTTAAGCTCGTTGACCAGGTAATTGATGAACTTGGCTCCGCCAGGCGCATCGCTGGGTAGCTCGATGATAATAAAAAGACGCCCGGCCAATCCTTCTTTATGAGAATCTGGCTGAGCTAGGTAAACCTCCCCCAAAAGGTTTGATTTTTGCCCAGGGGTGAGGATAAGTTGAGCTATCTTATAAAACATTAATCGAAAAACAATTAAAAAACATAGTCAATCAGTTAATTGACTACGACTATATTATACTATAAAATAACTATAAATAACAAGCAGTCTTTTGCAGGTCAGGTTATATTTGAAAAGTCCCTAAGCCTGTCATTTTGATACGTTGCAGCGGAAAGGTTATTACCCCGATGTTCGGGCCGTAGCCACGCTAGCGTTCGCAATGGCAAATGGAATATGTTAGATAAATTGTTCGGTTCAAAGACCAGGGTGAAGCTTTTGAAGCTTTTTTTGTTGTCGCCAAATCGTCGTCTTACGTTGACTGATGTGGTCAAGGCAACCAAGATGCAGCTGATTCCGGTCAAAAAAGAACTGGATAATTTGGAGAAGTTTGGTTTGGTTGAGACGATTCTCTCTAATGAGATCGTGGAAAGCGGGGAAGAATTGCCTGAGGCCGCAGAGGGGAAGAATGGAAAAGAGCGTAAATATTACCAACTAAATCACCAGTTTGTCTTGATTGAGGAGCTTAAAGCAGTAGTTATCAAGTCTCAAGTTTTGTACGAACGTGAATTTATTGAAAAGATAACCAAGTTGGGCAGGATTAAACTCTTAGTTTTATCTGGAATATTCGCCAATAATCCAGATTCACCCATTGATTTACTTGTAGTTGGCCGTCTTAATAAGGCTAAATTAGTGACTATTTTGTCCCAATTGGAACAAGAATTGGGCAAAGAGATCAATTTTACCTTTATGGACCCGACTGAGTTTGTTTATCGGCGGGGCATGACAGACGTATTTCTTTACCAGGTGTTAGAAGGGAAGAAAATTGTCCTGATTGACGAATTTTCTATATAGATTGGCTAAAATTAAAACAATTTTCGCATAATATTAAAAAACTGCTCTACAGGAGCAGTTTTTTAGTTTTTTTGCTTGTGAAGTTCTTGACTTTTTTTCAAATATGTGTTAATATTTTTAATTCTAAATTAGTCAGATTTCACTATAGTTGGGAGAAAATTTTCCCAACTTTGCTACGCATATATGGAATTAAGCCAATTCATGAAAATCGTGAAAGCAGGTAAAAAGACCTTGGCCTTGTCTGTGTTGGCTTTTTTGGTCATTGCTGTGGCGGTTGTCTTTGTCCAGCCTTTCGAATACGCGGCTAGCACCAGAGTTTTAATCGTCCAAAATAACCAAGGAGGGACTGATCCTTTTGTCGCTTCAAAGGCCAATGAATATCTGGGCGGAGTTATTAGCGGTATCGTCACGTCTAATGCGTTTTTTGACGAAGTTCTGAATAGCAGTTTTAACATCGACAAGACTTACTTTGATAGCGAGCAGGGAGCCCGCGCAGCGCAGTGGCGCAAGATGGCGCGTGCCCGCTCTTTCGGCGACCTGGGAATCGTAGAGATTACTATTTGGCATACAAACAGTTATCAGGCCAAGGAAATCGCTGATGCGGTTGATTTTACTTTGAAATCCAAGACAGCTACGTGGTTGGGAACCGGTGACAAAGTGAGCTTGAGAGTTATAGACCAGCCAACAGCGTCACGCTGGCCAGATCGCCCGAATATCTTGTTGATCATGTTGCTCGGTCCGGCCATGGGCTTGGTTTTTGGTTTGTTTTATTTATATCTGTTCGAGCAAAAGCCAACGAATGAAAGCATACAAGCCGCAGCCACATCTGCTAACGAGCCTATTAGAGCAATTCCTCAAGAGGCTGTGCCGCCAGTTGTTGCTGCCATGCCTGCGGAAAGGGCAGCCGAGCCGATTTTTGTCCAGCCAGAAGCAGTAATGCAGCCAGTGCCGCCTCAGGCGCCGGCACAAGCACAACCGCTTTATCAATATGCACAGCAACCTGTTCAGCCTTTGCCAACACAAGAGCAGACACCAGCACAAACTACCCAGACTCAATATCATGTTCCGGAACAGTCATACCAACAACCACCTTATCAATATGCTCAGCAGCCTGTCCAGCCTCAAGCGTCTGCACAAGCCGTGCCGCCTCAACCGACACAGCAGATTGCAGCGCAGCCAGTCGTGCCTCCAGCCGTGATTACCGAGTCTGACGAGTTTGATTTGGAGGAGATTTTGAATCAAGGCAATATCAATAATTTGCTTTAAGCTGCTTTGCTTTTGCCTTGATTTTTTATCAGGGCAGAATGAATCAGTTTGCTGAACTTTGACAACATTAAAAAAACTAAAATCAATATAAAATC
>JAAXVE010000123.1 GCA_013335665.1 Candidatus Falkowiibacteriota bacterium | reverse complement strand
TACCACCTAAAGCCTCGATGCCCAAAAAGTACCCTACTAAAATTGGGGCTAAGACAGGGATCAGGGCACGAGCGATCATCTCGCTAATTGCCGACTTGGTTACGATATCCACTGTCTTGCCGTAATCCGGTTTGTCCGTGCCCTGCATGATGCCTGGCTTTTCCTTAAACTGGCGACGTACTTCTTCCACCACTGCTCCAGCAGCGCGTCCAACTGCCTGCATCGACAAAGCACCAAAGTAATATGGCAACAAACCACCGATAAACAAGCCAGCCAATACATACGGATTATTGATCAAAAATTCAAAAGCATCACCGGTTACTGGATTCATAGGCAAACTGTGCGTAAAATCTGCGAACAACACCAAGGCTGCCAACGCAGCTGAGGCGATCGCGTATCCTTTAGTAACCGCCTTAGTGGTGTTGCCTACTGCGTCCAATGGGTCAGTAACGTTTCGTACGTCATCACCCATTTCCGCCATTTCAGCAATGCCGCCAGCGTTGTCAGTAATCGGGCCATACGAATCGATCGCGACGATAATACCAGCCATAGAAAGCATGGACATGGCCGCGACGGCTACGCCGTAAATACCTGCCAAATTATAAGAGCCGATAATAGCAGCAACAATCACGATGATCGGCAAAGCAGTCGACTTCATAGAAACTGCTAAGCCTGTAATAATGTTTGTGCCATGGCCGGTCACGGATGCTTTGGCAATATCTTTAACCGGCTTATACTTAGTAGAAGTGTAGTATTCGGTAATAATAACCATTGCAGCCGTAACAGCTAAACCTATCAAGGATGCAAAATATACGTTCAGCACATTCACTTCCTCGATGCCGTCCAACATATACTTGGTTACCGGGTAAAAAGCAACTGCAGCCAGGACACCTGACACAATCAATCCCTTATACAAAGCTGCCATGATATTGTTAGATTTCCCCAATTTGACGAAAAAGGTGCCGACGATTGAAGTAATGATCGATACGGCCCCTAAAACTAATGGGTACAAAATAATACTTTCTATTCTGTCAGATCCTGCAAACATCAAGCTACCCAAAACCATGGTAGCGACTGAAGTGACAGCGTAAGTTTCAAACAAATCAGCAGCCATACCGGCACAGTCGCCGACATTGTCACCGACATTATCGGCGATAACTGCTGGGTTGCGCGGATCATCTTCCGGAATACCTGCTTCAACCTTACCGACCAAATCAGCACCGACATCGGCCGCTTTGGTGAAGATGCCACCACCCAAGCGAGCAAAAATAGAAATCAACGAACCGCCGAAGCCTAGACCGATTAATGAATGGATGGCGACTTCAGTTCCATATGCCTTTGCTGCCAAGAGATAAAAACCCGAGGTGCCCAACAGGGCTAAACCGACAACTAATAATCCTGTAACACTGCCGCCGCGAAAAGCCACATCCAAGGCTTTTTGCATGCCGCCGCGGGCAGCTTCTGCTGTGCGTACATTTGCGCGCACTGATACGTTCATACCAATGTAACCGGTCAAAGCCGACAAAAAGGCTCCAACCACAAAAGCAAAGGCCGTCAGCCAGCCCAAACTCGGAATTAGTCCGATCACAACGAACAAAACCGCTGCCACAGCAGCTACTGTCTTGTACTGACGATTTAAATAAGCACTTGCACCCTCCTGGACCGCTTTTGCAATTTCTTGCATTTTGTCGTTGCCTGCTGGCAACTTCAACACCATTTTGATGAGCACTGCGCCATAGATAATGGCAAGTAACGCACTACCCAAAATAAGTCCGATGGTCATAGATTTCTTGCTTTGGTTTATTTAATATTATTCCCCCTCATTAATATCTTCACCAAACCCCTCTTCCGCAGCTTCTTCTTCAATTACAGTTGCGATAGGCTCCTGCGTAGCCTGTCCGCTTGTTATAATATCGATCTTCCAGCCAGTAAGATGAGCTGCCAGGCGGGCATTCTGGCCGCCTTTACCGATAGCCAAAGATAGTTGATCCTCGGCCACCTTGACGACAGCCCGACGATCTTCTTCCTTCAGTTCAACACTGCTAATTTTGGCTGGTGCCAAGGCGTTAGCAATATAACGAGAAGCATCATCGTCATAGCTGATAATATCTACTTTCTCCCCGCCAAGCTCCTGGATGATAGTCTGAATGCGGGCGCCGCGCTGTCCGACGCAAGAGCCGATAGGATCGACCTTATCAGAACTTGTGAATACTGCAACCTTTGATCTGTGGCCAGCCTCGCGCGCAACTGACTTGATTTCAATCAAGCCATTTGATATTTCCGGTATTTCCAAATAAAACACTTTTTTCAGGATTTCGTCAGAAGTGCGGGACAAGATGATTTCCGGTCCCTTGGAAGACAGGCGCACCTCTTTGACATAAACCTTGACGCGCTCACCTATATTGTAGCGCTCACCATGAATTTGCTCATCGGGCAACAAGATGCCGACCGCTTTACCCATATCAACAAAGACTACTCCACCCTCACGGCGCTGGATAACTCCAGTAACAACCTCATTCTCCTTATCTTTGAATTCGCTAAAAACCATATCACGCTCAGCCTCGCGCAAACGCTGAATAATGACCTGCTTAGCGGTTTGTGCAGCCATGCGACCATAAGCGACCGGCGGTTCCAATTTAATACGCAGTTCGTCGTCGATCTTAACCGTCTTCTTGATTAACTTTGCATCCTTGATCTGTATTTCTGTCTTGGGATTAAATTTCTTTCCCTCTTCCCCCTCCTCTTCAGATGCAGCATCGCTAACAATGCCCTCTTCGCCATTTTCCAACTGTTCCAGCATCTCTTCTGGCAAATCCTCCACTACCATCTTAACATCATAAACCTTCGACTTGCCAGTTTCCGGGTCGAATTCTACTTTGATGTTCTGATTTTTTTCGCCGAAGTCTTTGCGGTAAGCAGCAGCCAAAGCCGACTCCACAGTTTCTAAAACTGCTTCATACGACAGACCCTTTTCCTCGCAAATCTGCTTCATGGCGTTACTAATGTCCGACATGTTTGTATTTCTTTAAGTAATTTAAGTATAAAAAAAGCTAATTGTACATACAACTAGCTTACTCACAAGGTACCAAGTATGGGCCAATTTGTCAAGCTAGACCTACAAAAATTATAAGTTCCACTCCCATAATAAAAGACCGGGTTTATCCGGTCTTTTATTGGGAAATATTCAATGTGTCTTAAAGTCCTAATCTCTGCGAGG
>JAAXVE010000028.1 GCA_013335665.1 Candidatus Falkowiibacteriota bacterium | reverse complement strand
TAGTGCTGGAGGCGGGACTCTTGAAGTTAAAGTCATAAACGCCAGCGGCCTGCCAGTCCTCTCGGCTGATGTTAATATAAGAAACGCTAGTACGACTCCTGTTATAAACTTTACTGCCCAGACTGACACAACTGGTACGCTGACACTCTACGGTGCAAAAGCATCGATAGAAAATTACCAGATCACCGCCAGCAAGGCGGGCTACAGTCTAAGCTCCACCACAGCCAGAACTGCTAGCAACCCCAATCCAACCCTGGTTAACCAAAGCGTTTTTGTTGACCAAAAAACCAGTATCACCCTTTCGATCGACCAAGTGAGCACGCTCAATATCCACACGATCAAGCAAACCGTTCCCCATAACTTCATGATAAATACTGACGGTGGGACTGAAAACCAAGTAACCCCGAGAATGGCTATAGACAGTGCGGGCAACATGGTTGTAGTCTGGCAAGATTTCAGAGTCGGGTCGAATGGCAAGATCTGGTCTCAAAAATATGATGCTGCCGGAAACAAAATCTGGGCTAGCGATATTGTCATAAGTCCGGCTAATAACCAAATTTTGCCAGACATCGCTTGCGACGGTTCTGACAATATCTATTATGTCTGGAATGATGATTCTAACGGCAACCAGGATATTTTCCTTGTTAAAAGAGATAAGGATGGCAACAATCTTTGGAGCGGAGCTAAGGACGTAAACAATCAAGCTGGCAACAAGGATCAAATCAAAGCCAGGGTGGCTATTGCCACTTCATCTGACAGGATTGCAATCGCTTGGCAAGATAATCGCAACAGTGATGCCGACATCTTTTTCAAACTCTTCAATGCTAATGATCGATCCGACCTTTTGACTCCTGAAGTCCGTATCTCTACTACCACAATCGGCGATGGCACTAACCAGCAAAACCCCCAGATAGCATTTGATAATGACAATTTTATGTACATTGTTTGGACTGATGGGCGCTCTGGCAATAATGATATTTATGCCCAAAAGTACGACTCTTCCGGAGTTAAACAGTGGACTAATGACATCTTAATCAACTCTGATGGCGGTACTGGCGCGCAAATTGCTCCAGCCATCGCCGCTGGCACCAGTTCCCTTTTCGTTGTTTGGCAAGACGACCGCAACGGCAATCAAGACATTTATGCACGTCGTATCGGCAGCGATGGCGTTAAGTTGTGGTCCAGTGACACGATGATCAATACTGACGGCGGCAACACAAATCAGACTTCACCTGCCATTGCTATCAACAAAACTAATAACGAACTGTACATTGTTTGGACCGATGAAAGGAATAGCAACCAAGACATTTATGCACAAAAAATCAATGGAAATGACGGCGCAGCCATTTGGTCATCAGATGTCAGAGCCAACATAAACACCGGTTCATCCGCACAATACAGCCCTTCGGTCACTTGGAATGCCGTCGAAGGCAAACCATATGCCAGCTGGCAAGACGACCGCAACGGCAACTCCGATATTTACGCCACTGACTTTGACCAGTACGGCAGCATAACAAACATAAGCGGAGTAAATGTTCACATTGTCGGCACAAAACAGATCGGCGACAACCCCGTCATATACAAATATGACAAAATACACACCTCAGATGCCAATGGATTAATCGCTCTGCCCAATATGGAATGGGATAGCTATAACCTATCCTTAAGCGGCATTACTACTTTTACCATACAAACAACAGACCCGGCCACTCCGGTTCCACTTGCCCCCAATACTACGACCAATGTAACCGTTATTCTAAAATAAATGAACAGAACAAGAAAAATTACTGCCCACAACGGTTTTACTTTCATCGAGGTCATGGTTACCATGGCGATTTTCACACTTTTAACCGTCATGATATCTGAATTTTTAATCAACGGTCTCAGATCAAATGTTTTTGGATATGAGCAGGATGCAGCAGTCCAAAATGCCCGGCAAACTGCCAACATGATCGCCAAGGAGGTGCGCGAAGCCATGACCAGCGTCCGCGGCGACTACATGATTAATGTTGTTGCAACAAACACGATAACTTTCTTCGCTGATGTTGATAACAACGGCTATGCTGAAAAAATACGCTACTTTACGCAAGACGCAAACCTTAAAAGAGGGATAATTTCAGCATCCGGGACACCTCTTAACTATTTTGCCAACGAAGAGAAGGTTCAGACTGTTGCTACCTACCTCAACAATAAATCACTGCACATTTTTTCATACTATGACGCCACAAGCACACCAATTGCCAACCCAACAGCGAACAAAAACCGAATCAGACTAATTCACATACTTTTAAAAATAAACGTTACCCCCGATCGGGCTCCTGCTGATTATTTTTATGAAACCGATGTACAAATCAGAAACTTAAAGGACAACCTATGATTTGGAATAAACTAAAGAACAACCAAAGCGGCATGATCCTAATGACGGCATTAGTCATTACGGGTCTTTTCCTCGTGATGGCATCTGGTCTCTCAGGAATTTCGTTCCTGCAAACCAAGCTTTACAAGCAGCAGCTTGCAAAACATCAAGCACTGCATCTTGCTGAAGCAGGAATCAACTACTACCGCTGGCATTTAGCCCACTCACAAAATGATTTTATGGATGGCACTGGCACTGACCCTGGAGGCGGCGGCGCGCCTTATGGACCCTATACGCATAATTATGCTTCGCCTGACGGCTCAATTACTGGCAAATACGAACTCACAATCACGCCACCAGCCGTCGGTTCGACGATTGTCGGCATCAAGGCCGTTGGATGGCTTGACTCTTACCCGAATATAAAACGAGGCATCACAGTCCGCTATGGCATTCCATCCCTAGCTCATTACTCGATACTTGCAAATTCCGATGTCTGGTTCGGAAATAGTGAAAAAGTTTCTGGTGAAATGCACTCCAATGGTGGCATTCGCATGGATGGCAGCAATGACTCGTTGGTGACCTCCGCGCGTTCAACTTGGACCTGTACCAGTAACTTTGGTTGCAGCGGTTCTTCCTCCTGCCACGCACCCTGTACCTGGGCTTCATCAAAATGCACCTGTCCAGGAGTCTTTGGAGCTGGAACATCAAGCTCTCTCTGGACCTCTCCGGTTACCACTGTTGACTACAATGCTCTGACTGCAAATATCAGTGCTATTAAAACCAGCGCTCAATCAAGCGGCGTCTATTTAACAGTTAACGGCTCTAATAAAGGCTATCACATTATTTTTAAAAACAACGGACACTTCGATGCTAGATTAGTCAGTGCAGTCAATAATGGAATTTCACAATTAGATGACAATTGGTCTTCATACGTCAACACATCAGAAAGCATTAGGACTGAAGGCTCGGCCACTGACTATGCTATACCCGCCAACGGTCTCATTTTCGTCAATGATGGCGATGTCTGGGTTGAGGGAGTGGTAAAGGGCCGCGCCACTCTCGTTGCAGCCACGCTTCCGGAGAACTCGTCAAAATACCGGACAATCTTCATTAACAACAACCTTACTTACTTTGCTCGGGATGGGAGTAATATTCTTGGCTTGATCGCCCAAAAGGATGTTAAAGTTCCGAAGCACGCTCCGAACACTTTAACAATAGATGCAGTCATGCTTTCGCAATACGGCCGAGTCTTTTACAACAACTACTCATCTCACTCGGTCAAAACGAAGATAGAAGTCTATGGCGGCATCCTGACAAACAAAACTTGGACCTGGACTTGGGTGAGTGGCTCGTCCACGCTGGATGGCTACGATGACACTGCCTTGATATACGACCCGCTTGCCACCTTTGCCCCGCCGCCGTCCTTCCCCACCACCGGACAATACACGCTCGTATCATGGGATGAAAAATAATTTCGTGCTATAATATATAAAAATAAACTTCGCAAATATGCTATTGACTAGCGCTTCAGAAAAACCAGTAGGTATCGACATTTCAGAACTGTCGCTAAAACTTATTCAGCTCAATAAATCAGGGGATTCCATCAAAATCCAAGCCATCAGCCAGACCGAAATTGCGCCAGGCGTTATTGATGATGGCGAGATCAAACAGCGAGGCGAACTCATCAAGGCATTTAAAAAACTACTCAACTCCCCACAATACGGCCAAATTACTTCTACTGATGTCACAGCGTGTCTGCCCGAGAACAAGACATTCGTAAAGTTGATTGAGATAGACAGCGGCCCGAACAACCCGGCCGATGTGATTCGAATAGAAATGGAAAAGCACATACCATTGCCGATTGACGAGATTTACTTTGATTGGCAAGTGATTAGCCAGGGGCAAGGCAAAACCCTTATCCTGCTGGGCGCAGCTCCTAAAACAATAGTCGATTCCTACACTACCCTTTTTGACGAGATCGGCATGACCGCCTTCGCCCTAGAAATAGAGTCAAGCGCGATCTGCCGAGCACTCCTTACCGAAGAGCGACCTAAGCAAGCGATGACTCAGCCATATACCTATGCCATTCTGGATATCGGTGCAAACCGCACCAGCATGATCGTTTATTCCAATCAGTCAATCCTCTTCACGGTCAGCTTGCCTATTTCCGGCGAATCAGTTACCCAAAATATCGCTGACAACCTCAAGATTGACCGCGACCAGGCGGAAAAAGCCAAGATAGTCTGCGGACTGGATGAAAACAAGGCTCAGGGAGTAATTAAAGAAATCCTTTCATCACTTATTGATGAACTTGTGAAGAAAATCACTGAGGTGACGAATTATCACCAACTGCACTTCACGGATTATCCCAAAATTCAGAAAATCTACCTTTGCGGCGGCGGTTCCAACATAGACAATATTGACAAGCTCCTAACAGAGGCACTTCAGGTCGAAGTTGTATTGGGTGACCCGATGATCAACCTCAAAGAAAATAACGAGAAGATAAATTTGATATTTTCAAAAAAACCACAATCAGAGACATCTAAAAAAATCAATCCCGACGATTACTGCCTTATTAAAAATCCCAGCCTTAGCTTTACTACTGCGATAGGTTTGAGCTTGCGCGGAGTATTCGTAAACGATATATGATTACAATTAACCTGATTTCTGAAAAAAAGAAACAAGAGATAAAATTTAAGCACATTTATGCTCTGTTGAAGAAGCTTGATTTTGTGCTTTTAATAGTTGTGTGTTCCATCGCCATGCTCATCCTTGGCTCAAAGATAATACTGCAAAACAGCTTCAATCAGACCATTTCCCAAACAACGCTAATCACCAAGAACAGCCAGGGCTACAACAACAAAGTACACGACATTAATTCTAAAATATCCTCTGTAGAGCAGGTTCAAAAGGATTTCTATGTTTGGTCCAAACTTTTCACCGAACTGGACATGGACTTGCCTAGCGGGATCCGATTAACTTACATTAAGGCTGGCAATGATAAGGCCGTCATACTAAGGGGCGTAGCAACTACGCGTGAAGAATTGCTCAACTTCAAAGCAAAACTTGAAAAATCCCTTATAATTTCTGACCCTGTCCTGCCGATTTCGAGCATCCTTAATAAGGAAGATATCCATTTTGAAATCAACGCAAAGCTAAACCTGGAAAAACTAAAACTATGATCAGTGACTCATTGTCAAAACTAGGACTAAAGGAAAAGATGATTGCGGTTAACGCAGCCATCTTAGGACTTGCCGCACTCCTGATTTTCTTCTTGATAATTCCCGGCATCACCGACATAGGTAATATTAAGACTGAAATAGAGAAACAGTTTGCAGATCTAGACATGAAGTACCAGCGCGGCCAAAGCTTGCGCAAATTGACCCAAAGCATGAAATTGATCGAGCCGGAGCTGCAGAATCTTGACCGTGTTTTTATTGTCCAGGAAAAAGAGGTTGAGCTCATTACCAGCCTTGAAGATTTGGCAGCAAAAAATAATATTGCTCAAAAGATATCACTTGGGGCCATGCCAAAAGGCAATTCCACAATCAAAAAAGTGCCAATTTCCCTTGCAGCCCAAGGTTCATTTTCCAATATAGTCGCGTACTTGCACAGTCTGGAAACTTCAGATTATTATCTGTCCATAAAAAGCATCGAGGTAATTTCTGACGGTAGCACCCAGGAAGATGATGACGCTGCGTCCCTTAGGCCTATTGCTATAAACTTAACTCTAGATTCTTACTGGCACTAATAATATGAAAATCCAAGCTAACATACCATATAAAAAAATACTGACTTATATTTACATCCTTCTTGTAATCATGGGCGTTACCGCCATTGCTTATACTGTATATTTTCTGTACCAAAATTTTTTTCAGACCATGACTAGATCAAGCGAGGTCGTTGACCTCAAAGGAAAGGTTGCGATCGAATCTGTAAATGTCAAAAAATTCGAACTTGTCCAAAACAGCATCAAAAACAAAAAAGCAATTCCCCTTCCTGACCTAAAGAATCTTACTTTCAAATAAAAAAGAGCCCTTTAAGGGCTCTTTTTTTAACTGTCATAAACTATTTCAGAGGCGACATTTTTTTGAATCTTTCAATGATTTGGGGCAAGACCTTTAAAAGACGTTCGACATCTTCTTTGGTGTTATCCTTGCCCAAACTGAAACGTATTGAACTATGCGCTACCTCCACTTTTATCCCCATAGCCACCAAGACATGTGAAGCTTTCAAGCTGTTTGAGGCGCAAGCTGAGCCAGTAGAGACTGCTATACCGGCCAGATCAAGCGCGATCAATATGGACTCACCCTCAACTCCTGGAAATGAAAAGTGAGCATGGGATGGAGTTGAAATTTCGCGATCAGTGTTCAGGATCGCCCCTGGCACCAGTTTAAATATGCCGGAGGCAAGCAAGTCCCGCACGGCAGCAATTTTTCTATTGGCACGTTCTTGCTTTTCCGGGGTAAGCTTTGACAAAGCCTTGCCAAAACCGACCGCTCCGGCAACATTCAAAGTGCCGCTTCGTCGGTTATTTTCATGATGGCCACCGAGTTGGACTGCTCTTAATGGCGTATTTTTTCTAGCAAACAGCAAGCCTACGCCCTTTGGACCGTAAATCTTATGCCCAGACAAAGACAAAAAATCCAAGTTCAACTCGTTAACATTGCAAGTCAGGAAGTTGGCTGCCTGAGTGGCGTCAGTATGAAAATAGATAGGATCAGGCTTGTCGCCACGCTCTTCAGGTTTTTTGTTATTCCAATCCTTTAGACGGCGTTCATTTATTTTTTTTATAAGCTTACCTGCTGCTTTGATTGGCTGTATGCTTCCGACTTCGCTATTTACATACATAATCGACACGAGAACCGTCTCGTCTTTTATAGCCTTTTCCAAGTCAGCCACGGAAATCACTCCACGTGCATCAACCGGCAGATAAGTCACAGCCACGCCTGAGCGTTCAAGATCGGCCACAGGTTCTAAAATCGAGTCATGTTCTATTACCGAGGTGATCAGATGAAGCTTAGCACCAGGCTTTTTAGCGCGTAAAGCCTTGAACATGCCGAATAGCGCCAAATTATTAGCCTCAGTCGAACCGGAAGTGAAGATAACTTCATCGGGGTTGCAGTGCAAAAAATTTGCGGCGTCCAGTCTGGCTGCCTCCGCTCCCTGTGCGGCCCGCTGGCCGAAGCTATGCACGGAAGAAGCGTTGCCGAAATTTTCACTGAAATACGGCAACATTGTTTTTAAAACATCGGCATCAACTGGCGTGGTTGCACTGTGATCGAAATATATTGATTTTGCTTTTGGCATATTAAACAGCTTCTACGCTTTTAACCTCGGGGATATTCTCACGGATCGTCGCTTCGATTCCCTGTTTTAAAGTGATTTGCGACATTGGGCAGTGGGCGCAATGGCCGAGAAGCCTGACCGAGAGTAGGCCTTTCTTCTCGTCGAAATCAACGTATTCAACGTCGCCGCCATCCATCTGCAATGATGGCCTTATCTTATCTAGCTCTTGTTCTATTCTTTTTTTCATAAAATTATTTATACTGCTTAATTGCTTTATGCAAAGCTTCTAATCCTAACATCGAACAATGAATTTTTGGTGCCGGCAAGCCGCCCAAGTCATTGACGATATCGTCTTTTTTCACCGCCAGGGCTTCTTCTAGTGTCATACCTTTAACCCTATCGGTAAGAGCTGAAGAAACAGCAATGGCTGCCGCGCAACCCAGGGTCTCAAATTTTACATCCTTTATTAAGGGGCCTGGCTTGGACTTAGGTCCCTTGTCGTCAATTTTTAAATAAATCTTCATTACATCACCGCAAGTGACGTTTCCAACTTGCCCTACTGAATCAGCATTTTTTATCACCCCTTGATTATGAGGCTTTTTAAAATGCTTGATTACTTCTTTTGAATATATCATGCGTATTTTTCATTTAATTATTACCGTTGTCCCAACCTCTGCCCATTCATAGAGCTTTTTGGCAGGTCCAACTCCTAAGCGGACGCAACCATGAGAAACTGGACGTCCCAAATGGTTTTCACCTTCCTTCTTGCCTCCTGGCCATTCTGGCAGCTCGTGCAAACCGACTTTACTGCCGGACAAGCCCATCCAATATGGCATCCAGAGCTTGTAAGTCTTCGACCAAGCGCGCCGGGATTTATTCGCGATCTTGAAAGTCCCTTTCGGGGTCGACATGCCAGGCTTGCCTGTTGAGACAATGAATGTCCCGATTTTTGCTTTACCTAAATAATAGGACAACTCCTGTTTGGCCAGATTGACCTCAATTTTTTTCTCGAGTTTCGCATTAGGTCTTAGTGGGTCATAACCGCTAGCGATCTCTTGCCCATCTTGATAGCCGTCGTTATCGGTATCGGCAGTTACCGGGTCCGTACCGAACTTATACTCATCAGAGTCGGTCAATCTATCATTGTCAGTATCAACCTCAGTTAATTTGGCACCCACCTGCGGATTTACAGGCGAAAAGCCTTTGTTCAATTCTTCCCAATCAGAAAAT
>JAAXVE010000027.1 GCA_013335665.1 Candidatus Falkowiibacteriota bacterium | reverse complement strand
GCAGCCTTCGGCAGGATCACGCCTGTCGAATTACCAATTTTCGTTACCGTCGCACGCATGAGAGCATCTCCGTTTTGTTATACCATATGTTATAACAAAACAGGCCCATAGTCAAGAATGTTCATCTTCATCGTTTTGTCCAGTTTTGCCCTTTTCGACCATCAATGAAATCAAGCCTTTCCGGGCGTCATTCTACCTTTAGATGGACAAAATAATTCATTTTGTCTAGTAGATTTTCGTAGCTATGTCAGGGCATTGGCTTTTTTACAGGGTTTTCAAAAATTTTTCTGGATCAACTCCCCATGCTTGAATACAACTTAACGCTGTTGCTTGATATTTCTGCGTGTAAGGGAGTTTTGCTATTAAGTGTTTAAGGGTACGCAAGGCTTCTGCAAGACAGTTAAGAGATTTTTCTTTGTCAGGAACTGATCGCTGATAAAATAGCCCAAGGTTGATGAGCGTCATGGCGACGTCGGGCAGATAGGTTTGTGGATTGGATCGAGCCAGCTCACGCCTGATTTGCAGCGCTTCCTGATAGTCTCGCTCAGCCGCCGCGAAGTCGTTCTTGGCTTGTTGCAGGACAGCTAGATGCGGTTCTTCGTGAATGTTGCCCCGTAATCGAGTTCCAGCGAAAAAAATCTGCTCTCATCGCGCACCGTGTGTTCAACGACCAGCGCAAAGCCTTCATCGATCAGAGCCGCAATGATTGCTTTGCGCGTTGCTCGATACTGCGAGCGTCCTGCCGGTTGTATGGTGACTTTGAAATCAACATCCTCGGAAAATCGTTTGATAAGCCCCGCTTTGGCCAAGGAGGTTCCGCCGCCAAAAGCCAACTGCAATCCTTCACTTTGTAGCGCATTCAGCAATCGAATCGCCCGGACGACATGCCAATCTTTTTCAATGAAGGCCTCATCAGTCGTGACGAGCAAACCAGCAGCGCGTTCAATGGCCGATTTTTTGGGCAGCGATTGATTACGTGACATGCTCAAATCTCATCGTGTATCCGTTGTATCCGATGCGGCGACGAACACGCTTGCGGACGCCGATAGCGCGTCCTGTTGGAACTTGCGTGCTCTTGCCCTCGTTGTAGTCGCGTTCCGTTGCCGTAGGGCTTGTGGGGAGGCCAAGTTTTTTCATGGCCTCAACGACTAGGCTATTGAGGCTTTTGGGAAGAGCGGGTTGAGCATCAAGCGGCGATACAACAGCGCGGACATAAATCCCTTGGCCTATTTTGATAAGCCGCCCCTCTTTGACGAGCCGGAGCAAGCAGCGACCAACCTGATCGTACTGGCCGAGATCAAGAAAATCTTTGCGCAGCACGACTGCATTGCGCTTGCGATCAATACGCGAGCGGACTTGGTCGAGCAGTGTTGTTTGACGGTTTTTCATTGTGTCATTTTACGACATATTGCATGGTAAAACAATATGTAAATAAAAGAGTTGCGCAAATATGAACATGAACAATTTCCCCCATGTAAGGGTTCCATTGGCTGGATTGTCGTTCACGTATGCTTCGCCACTCTTCCCCTTCCGTCGCCCTTGCACTTGCTACCCCCACTCTCACCGTATGGAAAGCCTCGTCCGTCATGCCTTAGGGGATTGGGGCAACGCTTGTGGCAATGATGCCATTGAGACCAGCAAGCCCGCCAAGGGATACGGCGATAACTGCGATTGGATTATCACAAAGGCCGATAGGAGCGTGACCACGTTCCTTTTGCCGGACGCCCCTTGAAAAGAATCGTGTTTTTTTTCTATCCTGTATCTTTTAAAGAAAGAAAGAAATCGGATTATCTTCTGATAACGAAATCAAGAAAGATCGAAAGAACGAAAAATGAAAACAATAGTTCTCGCGAGCCAAAAAGGCGGGGCAGGGAAGACGACCATTGCCGCCCACCTTGCCGTTGCTGCCGAACTGGGTGGCGATAGCCCTTGCGTTATGATCGATACCGATCCGCAGGAATCGCTTGTCGCTTGGTGGAATAGTCGCAAGGCAGAAAGCCCAGCTTATGCCCCTTCGACCATCAAGGATCTGGCCGAAAAACTCGATCTGCTCGACAAGGCAGGATATTCTTATGCCTTTATCGACACTCCGCCAGCGATTACCGAATCCATCCGCGCTGTTGTCGCTTTAGCAGACTTCGTTCTTATCCCGACACGTCCCAGCCCTCACGATCTTCGCGCCGTAGGTCAGACGGTAGGACTTGCCACCGGAGCGAACAGACCATTTGCTTTTGTCGTCACCCAAGCCAAGCCGAACATCCGTTTGACCGTTCAGGCTATGGCGTCTCTTTCCGAACATGGCGTTGTCGCCTCGTCTATCATTCACGATCGTGTTGACTTTGCCTCCTCGATGATCGACGGGCGTACCGTTCTCGAAATCGACCCGAAAGGGCGAAGCGCCGCCGAAGCCGTCGCGCTTTGGTGTTTCGTGAAAGAACGAATTAAAGAAAACAATAAAAAACGATAAGAAGAAGGAACGAAAAAATGACCAAAAAAGCCGCACCCTTATCATCCTCTTTGGTTGCTATCAAAGGCAACGCAGCAGCGCCAGCCGACGCAGTTGGAAGGCATTCACAGGCGTCAGTCTTATCGGCAGCAACATCCCCCTTGAATTTCAAGGTTGATGCAGCCTTTCGCCGCCGTTTCCGGCAACATGCCGCCAACAAAGACCTTAAACTGAACGAACTTTTGCGCGAGGCTTTGGAGGCATGGGAGGAAAAAAACGGTCTGAAATGAGAACGAGCGAGTGAAAGAGCTTACGCCTATAAACAGCCGCATCATCGAAAGCGCCGCTGAAATCCGCATCGAAGAAGCCGCTGAGATCGAATATCAGCATGGCATTTTGTGTCAGGTGGGACTACCACGTAAAAAAACAGAAGGGCAATTTTTTGAACGCAACTTTAAGAATGCCTCGATTTGCGTTACAGCAGGGAAGTTATGGGATGGCAAAAAATGGGTTATGCAGCCGCTTCCTTATGGCCCGAAACCGCGCCTTGCCCTTATCCATATCAACGGAGAAGCCATACGGAAGCAAAACCCGCAAATCGAAATTGGCAGCAGCTGTGCCGAATTTCTTAGGCGGATAGGGCTACCCGATCAAGACGGCAGAACCTACAGCCTTTTCAAAAAACAGATGATGGCGCTTGCCGCCGCAGAGTTAAGCCTTGGTTTTACGACTCACAACGAAGCCGTCACAGTCAACGCCAGACCCATCAAAGAGTTCAGGGCATGGATAAGCAACAGCGAACATCAAACAAGTTTATGGCCTGGGGAATTGACCCTTTCCAGAGACTATTTTGACAGCCTATTAACCCATGCTGTGCCGCTCGACCCGCGTGCCCTTGGCGCTCTGGCGCATTCAGCGCTTGCGCTCGACGTTTATGCCTTTCTTGCCCGCCGGTTGCATGAACTCAATAAAGCGGTCAAAGTTCCCTTTGCTTCGTTCAAGGAGCAATTCGGACAGGAATACGCGAACGACAAGAACTTTAAGAATAAGTTTTTATTGGCCATGAAACAGGTGTTGGCCGTCTATCCAGAGGCAAAAATTCAGAGGGTTACGGGTGGTTTGTTGCTAATCCCATCACACCCACCCATTAAAACCACCCCCAAAGGCCACAGAATAGCCAAGGAAGAGATAAAACCGATTCAGGCTACTACCACAGCCCCAATGCTCACAGAACGCACCAGAGAGCAATTTTGGGGGGTTTGCCAAGGGCTGGACATTTACGCTTGCCAAGCAGATTTTGACTCATGGCTTCAGGGAAAGGCGCAACCAAAAGACTACCAGAAGGCTTTTCTCGGTTTCGCCAAGAAGTGGGGGAAAGGCAAAAATTAGGTGAATACGGGAAGTTATCCACGTGACATCGGGACCCCTTTGACATGTGACATCGGGACCCCTTTGGAGGGTTTTTTATGTGACATCGGGACCCCCCTAATCCATATATCTTTTTTCATATAGAAAAATCCATATAGCCAAAAACGGGGCTGGTGTGGATAACCCGGATTTTGTGGCTTGAGTTGTTTGGCAATCTGTACGGGTAATCGGGATAAGAAGACGGCGTTCTTTTTATCCTGTTGCCCGGCAGCTTATAAGCCTTGCCGATGTTTCAGCATGTTGTTCCTGTCTTTACCCGTTCTGACAGCAAAAACCATTCGCTTGAGCTTTGTACCTGAAGGGACAAAGCTCCGGCCTTCATCGGGCCGATTTTCCCCGACATTTTCCAAGATTTTTTCCATAGCACCGAGCAGCAAATCCGGCTGATGAGGATTAAGAGCGCCGCCAGTTGACAAGGAAAAACCGCAGTTCATCACCTGAGTGGCCAGGTCAGTTCGGTCATGCCCTTAGTATGGTGCATCCTCAGTATCCAGACGCTTACTTCAAGCTCGATGAAAAAGGTATGACCCCTGCAGCAGAGCTCACCGATGATCGGCAGCAAGATACATCCGTTATCCACGATCACTTTGTCGCGCAATCCTATTAGTTATCGTCCTATGGTTTTACCAATAGCTGATCGACCCTCTTTTGTCGATAAGTCTGTTGCTGACTTTCCCGCATCGAGACGATTGCCAAAGCTGTTCCGAATCATCGGCGTGAACGAGTTGAAGAGCCGCCTAACGGCGGCGTTGATAAAGGGGGGAAATTTTTGCCTCAGGCCACCATACAGCCCTGCTGAGGGGCAAACGCTTCCTGTTTCGAGGATTTCACTATTGGTCAAGGTTTTGGCAAGAAATCAACGACCAAAGAACAAGCTGCGGGGAATGAAATCATCGTTTATCGCAACGTTCCCGAAGCCGGATATCTCCAATGCACCCTGAACCAAAACAGGCGCGTGAACAACTTGATTTCAGCAATGATCAGGGTTAGAAAAACACTTGAATGAAGAACCCCGCCGCAAGCAGCGGGGTATCTTGAAGACAATACTTGAATACTTTACGCCGTAAACGGCGGGGTATTTACCCTTAGGGAATAAATACTGCGTTTTTTTGGGAAGATCAAATTTGAAATCGGGAGTATCGGTAGCGCAAGATAAAGAGCAGTTAACACCACCTCGCTAAGGTGTTTTTAAATATGCCCTTAAGGTGTTAACACGGTGTATTATGGTGTTCATACTTTAGTATCACTAAAACTTTATAAAATTATAAAATAATAACTTAAGGTGTTAATACCGCTCTTTATCGAGGTAATATGGGCATGGACCGGGTTATTTGCGTGAACCTGATTTTTGCCATCTTTGACGTGCCCGGCGACGATGTGATTGCAACCATGGAATGGCCCGCGATCGAGAAGGAATTTCCGGGCTGCTTCGGGGTCCGGTTCCGAGTGGACTACAACCGGTTGTCATCGAGAGATTGGTGAGCTGGAATGCAACTGGTGTTTCTCCATATCGGCTCATTCACTGGTGTTTTGACGGCCAGAAAACGACTGGAAAACGGCTCGTCAAAACGCGCAATTCTATCGGAAAACCGGCTTGCTGGTATTCGCTGGACGAGGGATAAGGGATGACCGATTAGCGCTGTTCCTATTGCTCCGTGATACGCTTTTTTGTGCGCCAAAAGGTCAGAAATCGTGCGACCAGCGACGCTGAAACCAGTGGATGGTGAGCCTGAAATCGTCCTTATGATCGGTAGCTTTTTCTGACGGATTGCTGCATTAGATTAACGGCTTCATCGGTCAAAAATCCGAAGTAAGCCGCTCATTTTTTGGCAGGCAGAGCTTGATAAACAGCTTGATGTGGCAACGCGCGAAACCCTAACCACCAAATCAGCCGGAGCCATCATAACCCAGCGGAGGCCGTCGAGTACTGAGGTTGAACGCCGCCAAAAGCTTGATGCCACGAACGCGTTGCGCCTGCTTTTCCCAAGACGGAAAAGGCGGCCAAGATGGATGAGAAGTCAAGCAATTGCATACGCCTAACGAACAAAACTATTTAAGCCTTGTTCGAGGCGATTGCCTTGACTTCAGACGCAATATTATGCCAGCTCGACTCACGCACGGGACAAGGCACCCTTCACGCCTTAACCGGAGTTTCGACCAGAAGCGTTTCGGCGATGCAGGTTATGCAATGGAAGAGCTGGTTGCCGAGATCGAGGCGGCTTTTCTGTGCGCCAACCTTGAAATCACCCATGAACCAAGCCCGGATCATGCGGCCTATATCGCTTCATGGCTGAAGGTCTTGAAGAAAGAAAAGAAGGCCATTATCACGGCAGTCTCACAACCATTCAAAGCTTGGTTAGAGTTGCTTTGTTGCGTATTCTGATGATAAAATCTGCGCCTGTTCTATAGCGAACAGTGTGCAAAAGAAAACAAGAAAACTCAAATTAAGTGTTTTTGAAAAACCGTTAAGCACTTTGGATTGTTTTTCACAACGCTATGGGAAAAACATAGTGTGATCTGGCGCAGGAAGCATGAACCATTTAATCGGAGCAATTATTATGGGCGATACGACAAGAAGTTTGGTTACTGATTCCAACGGTAATGTTACGGGTGTAGACACAACAACGTATCACGCTGATGGAAGCTCAACGACGGTTCATCAGGACGCTATTACGAATCTCGTTCTGCCTACATCAGGTGGAGCGATAACAGGTGTAACTAATAACCACCCTGACGGGACGTCTACGAACGAGAAAAGGTAGCAAGGTCTTGAAGAGGGAGTAATTACTCCCTCTTCTTTTTTTCTATCTACTATACAAAATAATTCATTTTGTCTCACTACTGTCCGGTTATAAGTCAAATAAATTCAACTGATTACAGATATTAACCTCTTGAGCCGTACGAGAGGAATTCGTAACTAATTGTAAAATATCGACTTTCTCAAACACACTGACGCTCAGAATCTGTAGAAAAGTGTAAAGGGATATTTCCAAATTCAACCTCTTTTTCACCAAGGCAATAAGCACATACACCGAGATAGCTATCCAGATTTGTGTCTTGACTGCGTTTTCCGAGGTGCCGTAAAAGGCCTTGATGCGCAAATGCTGTTTGATCCACTTGAAGAACAGTTCTATCTGCCATCGGCTCTTGTAGAGATAGGCAATAAGCTGAGGAGCCAGTTCAAAATTGTTAGTCAAGAACACATACGTGTTGCCAGATTCCGGTTCAGTGTACTTGACCCGTCTCAGAGACTCCGGGTAGCTGTGTGATGAATCAGGTCCTGTCAGTTTGATGGTTTGATCACATTTTAGACCTGTCGCCTTATCGACAGGTCTGGAGTACTGACGCTGAAAAGAGAGATTAGACTTTCCTCTGGTAACAAAGAACCCTTGGGCTTTGTGAATATGAAACAGCCGATCGAAATCGACATAACCACGGTCCATGATATAGAAAGAACCAGGCTCAATTATGAGCATGTCAAGGACATTGATATCATGAACCTTGCCATTCGTGATGGCGATGAACGACGGGATATTGCCCCGTAAGTCCAGTAATGTGTGCATTTTAACTGCGCCCTTGTGGGTTCTGAACTTTGCCCACGGAAACAGCGAAAGACAAACGTCGATTGTTGTTGAATCCAAGGCGTACACGGTTTCCCGGAGACTCATACCCAAGGGTTCTTTGCTGTAAATTTCTCTGGCATGATGAATCAGGATATGGGCAAAGTCCTGATAAATCCGCCAGTCGGGTGTTTCATTGGCATCCGCCAGCGTTGTCCTGGCAACCTTGCCACGAATGCTCATGTGATACAACTTGTTTTGCATACCGAGCAGACAGGTTGTGATGTCACGAAGGCTCTCGCGATAGGTCAATTGTGCAAAGAACAGACAGAGATATTGATCAAGACAGCTAAACGATCTAACCCTATGATTACCGCCATATCGCTGGACACACCGACGAAACTGATGAAGAGGCAGGTGTTCAATGAGCTGGGCAAAGACAGTTTTTCCTGTATTCATTTGTCATTTCAATTTGCGCAATTATGAAATGACAGAAGATACCCAACGATTTCAAATCGATAACGGGAGAAAACCGTCGCAAGTTGCTTTTCTGCAATAACTTACAGGGTTTAATGTTTTCGTTAACCGGACACCAGTGATTTTGTCTATAAATAGGAACCGATGAAAGAAGCGGGAGAGTTTTTTCGGATGGCTGACGGTCGCCCCTTGTTTACTACTCCGAAAACCCCGTTTCCATGATGGCGGCTTCGCGGTGCTAACGACGTTTCTTTTTATCCGGCAGGAGGTTACGGCGTCAGGGTTCGCAATCCGTTACCAGTGCCAGCGATGGTGTTCCTGTCTCAAGCTCTTGAAACAGAACGGCTTGCGGGCCAGATGTTACTATTGCCTTTATCTTGCGCTACCGCTTTCCGCTTCGATTGTCTCCGAAACTTCAGTATTTCCTCGGGGTCTTGGTATACGGTTATCGCGACGGTTTCAGGACTGCGCAACGCATCGCATCGCCATCAAACCGGATGTGACAGACTCCAGGCGAGCGCAGCAATCACGATGGCGGGACCGAATGGCCATTCGGCTTCGGGGCTGAATCCTTTGAACCACCGCCAAGCCAGGTTCCAGAGCACCGTCACCATGCTGGCCAGTATCATCATGTACAGCACATCGACAACGCCCCACCAGGCGGCCAGCGCGGCCAGAAGCTTGAGGTCGCCGCCGCCAATGCCGCTCGTGCCCCTGATACGCTGGAACGCCCAGGCCAGCCCGCCGAACAGGCCCAGCACCACGGCGGCGGATGCGGCGCCGACGAAGAGGCTTTGCCCGGTAAACCCGGCATGACTGCCGATGAGGCCCGCCAGCGCCAGCGGCAAGACCACCCAGTCCGGCAACAGGGTGGTGTCCCAGTCGATGAGGGCGAGCAGCAGCAGAGTACTGGCAAAACCGGCCCGGAAGAGCAAGGCCCAGAAGTCCGGGTGCGTCGTGGCGCTGGCCGCAAAGGCCCACAAACCGGCGTTGAGCAGCGTCACCCAGACGCGCCGGAAGCGCGGCTCGGGCCGATC
>JAAXVE010000122.1 GCA_013335665.1 Candidatus Falkowiibacteriota bacterium | reverse complement strand
TCCGACGTGCCGGAAATAATCACAAACTACTATGGATACAAATAAACCCATCACTGTTGCCAGCTGGGCATTGCGAGTGCTGTTCATCACACTGCTCTTACCGCCAATTCTCTATTGGTCGCAGTTTTACGACCACTTTTACGCATACCTGACCGGAACGATTATCTCACGCATCATCACGAGCCAGTGGCAGGTGGTCATGATTTCCATTTTGTTTTTCGTCTTACTGTTAATCCCATTAAACTATCGCCGGCGTGCAAAGTGGATCGACTATGGCTTGGGCGGTGCTTTTTTCGTTTCGCTTTTCATCGAGATGTACGGCGTTCCTTTGTCCATACTCTTCGCCTCTAAATATTTTTTTACTCCCGGTGTAAACTTGCCGGACAACGTGGTTGAATTCACTTTCTTTGGAGCGCCCATGGGCATGGACCTCGCCATGACCTACGGAGCCATCCTAATGACGCTCGGCATCATCTTGATCGCTCTCGGCTGGTGGTCACTCTACCGTCAATCCAAAAAGAAATCTTTTGCCAGTACGGGTCCTTATGCGATTTCGCGTCATCCGCAGTATTTAGGTTTCATTCTCTTGCTCTTGGGCTGGTTCGTTGGTTGGCCGACAATCATCACTGTTATTTTTAGTCCGATTTTAATATACAAATACATCAAGGCTGCCCGGACTGAAGAGAAGGATGCTATAACTGCTTTCGGTTCCGAGTATGAAAAATACCGAAAAAATACGCCCTTTTTGATTTGAATCTTGATAAAATTGCGACTTTTTCCCCTTTTTAAAAAACTCCGCACTAATGCGGATTTTTTTTAAACGCTTTAAAAACAAACAACACCAATGATGTCGTTTCAAAATCGACGCCCGTGTGATATCCCGTGAACCGTTCTGGACTTACTGACGAATTCTTTGGCGAAACTTTTATCCCAAAAGGCTTTTTCGTTACTCTGCTAAGCGCATCACTAATCGGCGGAACAAAGACATCGCCTGTCTTGGCCTCGCTCATAGCAGGAATAAGCAAGTATCCAGCTAAAAATATCGTAATAATATAAATAAATCGTTTAATCTTACTCATAGTAATTATTTAACAATAATGCCGGCAAGTTAAGATAAAATTAATAAATATGAGCTAATTTGAAACATTGTAATTGCAGCCTTGGCAGGTTGCCATAATGGAGGATAAGCCGTAATATTTATGTGTAATAAATCAATATGGATAACAACTTGGAAGACACAAAAAACAAACCAAAGCCGAATATTTTCGGCTTATTCCGGTCATACTTTTGGCCCATCGGCTCGCTTGTTATATTAGCGGTCGCGTCAAGCGGCTTAGGCTTAATCCTGCCCAAAATCATCTCCAAAAGCATCGATACTTATGCCCGCAACACTTTTTCACTCAGCACTTTAGTATGGGAATTCGGAGCTACGACTTTTGCCATATACATCGCCACCTACATGCAAAGCATTGTACAGACCTACACCTCCGAGAGAGTGGCTCGTGACCTGCGAGAAGAGCTTTCGGGAAAAATCTCAAGGCAAAGTAACGCTTTCATAGAAAAAATAACTGCTGGAAAATTGCTAACCAACCTCACGGCCGACGTTGATTCGATTAAGCTTTTTATTTCTTTGGCCGTCTCTTCGATTGTTTCCTCAGTCATTATAATAATCGGCGCTAGCATTTTACTTCTGTCCATTGACTGGCAGCTTGCGTTGGCTGTCCTGACTATAGTACCGATTCTCAGTGTCCTTTTTTTCGTCTTATTCAGCCGTGCTAAGACTTTATTCAAAAAAGGCCGCGAAGTGATTGACTGGCTTAACCGAGTCATTAATGAAAGCATTATGGGCGCCGGTCTTATTCGCGTGCTCAACTCAGAAAAAACCGAATACGGAAAATTTTCAGCAGCCAACCAAGAGGCCAGACTGGTCGGCATCCAAATTTTGAAAATATTTGCCAGCCTGATCCCCATGGTCACGTTCATCGCCAGCCTTGCCAGTTTAACCATACTTATACTGGGCGGACATTTTGTGATCAATGGTTCGATGACGCTGGGAAATTTTGCCGCCTTTAACAGCTATGTCGTCCTACTGATCTTCCCGATCATCATGCTAGGATTTATGAGCAACGTCATCGCGCAGGCCACTGCTTCTTACGAACGCATTACGGATGTGCTTAATGCCGAAGAAGAAGCCCCGGCAGGCACGCTAACATCACATTTGCGCGGAGACATAGAATTAAACAACGTGACGCTTTGCTATAACGACAAATCAGTTTTACGGGATGTGTCGTTCAAAATACCGGCCAACAGCAAAACGGCCATTATCGGCCCGACTGCTGCTGGCAAAACGTTGCTTATGCACCTGCTTATCGGCCTAATCAAACCTGATGAAGGCGTAATCAAATATGACGGACATGATATTAATGCCTACACACCTGCCACCCTGCACCAGCAGATCGGCCTGGTTTTTCAAGACAGCGTCATCTTCAACCTAACATTGCGAGAGAATATCGCCTTCAGCGAAACCGTCAAAGACAAGGATCTCGATAAGGCATTAGACACGGCTGAGCTTGCGGACTTTATCACCGCACTTCCGCAAGGCCTGAACACCGTCGTCTCGGAACGCGGGTCAAGCCTTTCAGGCGGTCAGAAACAACGCATAATGTTGGCGCGCGCCTTGGCAATCAACCCAACTATTCTACTATTGGACGACTTTACCGCCCGAGTCGACAACAAGACCGAGCAAAGCATCTTAAACAATATCGAAATGAATTACCCAGACATCACACTTGTCTCGGTCACGCAAAAAATTTCCGCGGTTGAGAAGTATGACCAGATTATCCTACTGATGGAGGGAGAGGTTATTGCCGCTGGAAAGCATGACGCGCTTCTGGAGTCTTGCCCTGAGTACGTCCAAATATTCAATTCACAACAAAGCACAAACGAATATGAATAACTACTCTCTGAATAAGCCGACCGACAAATCGGAAAAATTAAATATATTAGCAACGCTAGCCAAGCTGCTTCCCCTGGTCAGCCCGGAAAAAAAGAGAATAGTCCTCGCTACTTTTGCAGTATTCATAAATTCTGCTTTCAACCTGACGGCGCCGGTACTGGTCGGCTATGCTGTCGACCACTATATAGTAACCAAGCAGTTTCATGGGGTATTGGTCTTCGGCGCCATTTTGCTCTTAATCTACATTCTTGCGCTCATCGCCAGCTACTTTCAGACAATACTAATGGGCACGGTCGGACAGAACGTCCTCTTCGAT
>JAAXVE010000121.1 GCA_013335665.1 Candidatus Falkowiibacteriota bacterium | reverse complement strand
GGCCTGATATCGAAACCGATTTTCATACTAGAGGTCGCAGCTATTTTTAGAAAACTTCTGATACTCTGACTGGATGTAGGCAACCATCTCTTTCTTAAAGCGGTCGCGGGAGAAAGTAAGCGCATGGGCGCGGATGACTTCAGGATTAAAGCTCTCCGGCTTGAAGCGGCTAAGCAAACGAGCCAAGGCTTCCGCAGTCTGTTCGTAGAAGAACTCACCTGTTACTTTGCTCTTAATTGTTTCGCATGCTCCGCCGCGGTTGTAAGCGATCACAGGACGGCCGGCAGCCATAGCCTCAACTGCAGTAATGCCAAAATCTTCTTCCTGTGGATTAATGAAGGCCAGACAATTGCAATACAACCTTATCTTCTCCTCGTCATCGACACGGCCAAGGAACTCGATATTCTCTGCCGTGCCGGCGATCTTTTTCAAGCGCGCCAGGTCGATGCCGTCGCCAAAGATCTTCAGTTTCTTGCCGGACTGTTTGAATGCCTCGACGACTATGTCGACGCGCTTGTACGGAGCCAAACGTCCGCCAATAAGGTAGTAATCGCCCAAGTCTTTGGATATGTTGAATTTATCTACGTCAACTGGCGGATAGATAACAGTGGATTCGCGGCGATAATATTTGGTTATGCGGCGCGCCACGAACTTGGAATTGGCAATGTATGAATCGACGCGCTCGGCTGCCAATCTGTCCCAAGTACGCAACCAGCTCAGCATGAAGGATATGACCTTCTTGAAATACTTATTATATTTGAGCTCGTTAATGTATTGATGAGTGTCGCTCCACAAATAGCGAGTCGGGGTGTGGCAATAGCAGATGTGTAAAGTTTCCGTCGAAGTGATAACACCCTTAGCAAATGCGCTGGCATCCGAGATAACTAGATCGTAGCCGGAAAAATCAAAGAACTCGACAGCCATCGGCATGAACGGCAGATACCATTTGTAATGTTTAACGCCGCCAGGCAGGCGTTGGATGATCGAAGTCTCGATGCGCTTGTCCTTGTAGTTCTTGTTCGCATTCTCAGGCTCGTAAAGCAAGGTATAAATAGGCGCTTCGGGAAATATTTCACAAAGCACCTTCAAAACTTTTTCTGCTCCGCCGTCTTGGGCGAGATGATCATGGACAAGGGCAACGCGCATTATTTTTTTGGATAGTTTTTTAAAATGACTCTGCTATTCTGCCTGCCTGTTCCTCAGAACAGCCCAGGGAGTGCGCAACAGGATTGAGAGGTCGAGCAAAAGCGACCAATTCTCAATATAGTAAGTATCAAGTTTCACTTCTTCTTCAAAGCTAAGGTCGCTGCGGCCGGAAACCTGGGCCAAGCCGGTAATGCCTGGCTTTATAGTCAAAACTTTGCGGTGCGATTGCTCATACTTGGCAACCTCTTCCGGCAAATGCGGCCTCGGTCCTACTAAGCTCATGTCGCCGCGGAAGACTAGGAACAGCTCGGCCAGCTCATCGATGCTGTAACGCCTGATAAAGCGGCCAATGCGCGTCACGCGCGGGTCGTCCTTGATCTTGACCAAGGGTGAACCTGAACGTAAATCGCGATCAGACAATTCATTATAGCGCATGCTGTCGGTGCCAGGGCGCATTGAACGGAATTTGAAATATTTGAACAGTTTCCCGCCTTGCCCTACACGGTAAACCGGCGTACCGTCATCTCTCTGCGAGAAAAAGATCGGTCCGCGCGAATCCATCTTGATAAGCAAGGCGGCTGTAATGGTGATCGGACTGGTCGCAATGATCAGAAGGAAGGAACCGAAGATATCAAAAAATCTCTTAATGATCCTTCCCCACCCTTCGAGCGCCGTACGTTGGACTTCAACGATTGGAATACCAGCAACTTCATCTACCTTGGTCTTCAAGACCTTGGCATCAAGGAGATCGGCGGCATATTTAAATGACAAGTGGTGGTCATCAGCAAAATCGAATAAGCGAAGTATTTCCGCCTTGCTCAAGTTGGGATCAGCTTGGATGATTTCATCGATTTCCCTGTTTTCTAAAAAGGTTTCTAATTCTTGAGAAGTTTCGATACTGAAGTCGCGCAAGCGTTTCATGACTTCGAAGCCGCTAGCCTTTTCGCTGGAAAATTTAGCAATCAGGACATCAGCCGTCTTGCTGTTGCCGACTATGACCACTTTGTGGACGCCAACCCCCTTGCTAAAAAGCGAAACCTGAATGGCGCGAACGATCAAGCGAGCGATGATGATATATATGATCGCGAAAATCCATGCGGCCAAGACGATGAATCTCGAGGAAAAAAGCTCGCGAGAAAAAAAGATAAGGATAACGACTAAGACCAAACCTGTGGAGCAGGCCTGGACGATAGAATAAACTTCCTCGATCATCCTGCGCGTGCCTCGGATCCGGTACAGCCCGGCGAAAGCGAATATTACTAAGCAGGCCGCACTGATCGCGACCAATATCTGCAGATAGCTTGCGAACGGCAAACTAAAAATCACCGGTCTAATGTCGGTGGATATTTGCGAAAACCTCAAGTAATACGCTGAGATGCCGGCCAGGACGATCATTAGAAAGTCTAAGGGCACTAGCAAAAACGAAAAAAACAATTCGGAACGTTTCATTTTTTTTATCTAAAAATCATTTATTCCAAGGCAAGCTGTAAGCCGGATTCTGTCTACTGCTTCGTGCAGGAGGCAATTATCTGTCTAGGATTACCGTTGCCGATAACCTCGGGCGAGCCACTTTTCATCTACACGTCCGAAGACGCGCAGGTTTGCTCTTGCTCCAGATGGGGTTTACCGCATATTCCGCTCACACGGATATGAGTCACGTAGCTTTTGTTTTTTGGCTAGCCGACAAAACAAAACACCGCAACACTTTTCACCTTTCATCCCGCCTTGGGCGGGATTAGTATTGTCTCTGTGGCACTTTCCGTAGGATTGCTCCCCGTGGCCGTTAGCCACCATCCTTTTTGTGGAGTCCGGACTTTCCTCTGGCTGTTATTTTTACAAACCAGCAATTGCCCGCTTGTCTTGAAATAAACGATTTTTAAAGGAGATTTATATTTTTATGGTATCACCAAACCTCTTTTTAGTCAATATAAAAATATTGACTAATATTAGTCAATATTTTACTATTTTTAGGCTAAATTTTTGCTTAAAAAGACAAATTATGTTCTAATATGTCATCTGTAGCGTGGCAATAATCACTACCGAGACCGCACCGGCCACCAAAAAAGAAGTGTTAGCCAAGCGATTGCGGCTCTGAAAAATAGAACCAGGTATGAGCTCAAAGGCGGATATGAAGATCATTATGCCGGCTGTAATGGCAACGAAAAAA
>JAAXVE010000120.1 GCA_013335665.1 Candidatus Falkowiibacteriota bacterium | reverse complement strand
GCCTACAGCCACTTTCCCGATCATCGAAATGATTTTCAGCCAAAAAACGGACGACTTGTCGTTCGACCTTGTTGCCGAAAAAATTGAAAAGACCGCATCCGCTGGCCTCATTGCCAATCTCATCAAAGTAGCCAGCTCACTCACAAGAAGCAATCAAGTTAATTCAGTAAAGGACGCCGCCACAAGGCTAGGGCTCAAGGGCATAGGCAAGCTCATCCTAAGTATCGAGATGATGCGCATTTTTACCGAAAAAAGAAACTCTGCCATCGAAGAAATGATGTGGAAAGAGTCTTTCACCGCAGCAGTGTGTAGCAAAATCCTTGCAGAAAGATGCTCAAGCGAAAAAGGTAAAGCTAAAAAGGACTTGGTAAACAGGGTGTTCACCTCATGCCTCTTGGCGCACGTCGGAATGATTATTCTGTTAGATTTCGAAGAGGAGCCTTATCTGAGAATCCTTGAAAACGCTTATTTTGACTTCGATGACATCAGCGAAATGGAAATCAAGAAGTACGGCATTACGCATGCCCGCTTAGCACACGACATTATGAGCATATGGAACTTCCCGAGCTCATTCACTTTTAACGTCTTGTGCCATGATGGTGTGCCAAAAGATTTCGAGGCAAGCGAAGCACAGGAGCAAGAAGCAGCAATCGTACATACTGCTTGTCTGATAGGATTCATGTTCGCTACCGAGAACCTATTCCTAAAGAATAGGATAATCGACAAATGTAGTGCGCACTTCGGACTGGACCCTGTCGAAGTAGAAGAAATATTGCGACGGGCCAAAGGCGAAATCGACAACGCTGTCGTTTCCTTCGGTGTGCCAGCTCCTGATGTGAACGACTACAAGCATATCAAGTTGGGAGCTGAAAAGGGCATAGACAACGACAACGTGCACCAGTCGAGAATGATCAAAGTTATTCTAGGCTCCAGAGCCTACAACATCGAGCCTAATTTTTCGATCCGCGCCTTCTTTCGAAAATCCAATGGCAAGACAGCGCGAACCGAAAGAGAAGGAGAAAAATGTTATCTATTCTTTTCCGACAAACTACTTTGCAACAACTGCCCGATCAAGCGCATAGCCAAATGGGAAAGCATGACAACTGCACAGGCTTTGAAGACTGGCGGCGTTGCCATGGCTCCCTGCCGTGAAATATTCATGCTGCCAGACAATAGGTACAGGCAAAAGATCGGAAAGATGACGATCGACCTTCTCGATAACGCGGAGGAAGAAAAGGACCCTTTTAAAGGGGATAACATGAACGCCATAGAAGAAAGATTGCAGTTGGCGGATTGGGTACGGATGATTGCTCACGATTTTAACAACATTCTGACCGTAATCTCAAACCACACCCAGATAATCATGCTAAGAACTGACGAACAGCCTCAAATATTCGACAGCGCCAAAAAGATCGCAAACATGGTAGACATCGCGGCAATCATGACCAGCCGAATAGCGAGAACAGGAGACGAACAACCGGAATCAAGACAGGTCATAGACCCTGGAGAATTGCTTGGAGAAATGGAAGACGAGTTTCAATTACTGACAAAGGGCATTCAAAACAAAACGTCATTCCGCGTTACGAACGATGCATCATTGGCGCGGCTTTACGCAGATCCCCTCGCAATCAGACGGATACTCATGAATCTTGTCATCAACGCCCAACAATCATTCCCTGATGAGCAAAAAGGAGAAATCTTCATAATGATCGGTGAAGAAGGAGAGAAAATAATCATTACTGTGTCAGACAATGGCCCGGGCATACCAGATGAAATAAAACCACTCATATTCGACAAGAGATTCACGACTAAGCCGGAAGGGTCCGGACTGGGGCTATACATCGTAAAAGATGAGGTTGAAAGACTCGGAGGATCGATCACTTGCGCAAGCCTCGTAGGCAGAGGCACAACATTCAACATCACTATTCCCATTATCACGCAAGACTAATTTCAATCAAACCGACCCACCCGGCTCCGTTACACGACGGAGCCTTTTTAATTACCAATTTAAAAGCTCGCACCATTAAGTTGCGAGCTTTTAACAAACCAATGAAACAGTGCTATTTAAAATCTATATTTTCTATTATCTTATAAAACACCTCTTCGTCATACTTACTCTCGATCGCCATGGAAAATTTAAAGTTCACTCCTTTGATTTTCGGAATCGTATAGACGATAATTTTGTTCTTAACGAACGGGTTGGCAATTTCTGCCGGAGTTTTTTTAACATTCGTAATAGAGATGTACCCTTCCGTGTGATCACTCTTAAAATCCTTGCCATCGAAATTATGGGAATTGTTCAAAGCCTCCTCCGAGCCATTAATACTGACCTCAGCAATCTTGCCAGTCCTTTTGCAAAACTCGCTACCCTTTTTCCCTTCGCAATTCTTGGCATAAGCCGCTTTCTTAAAGAAAGGAACGACAGAAAACTGTCCGCCATCAACACTGCCCTCCTGCTTCCATGCGCCAGGATAATCAAAAGCAAAGCCGATATTCAAACCAGCATCTTTCTTACTGTCAAAAGGGATCCACTTCTTCAAGTTCTCATCCGTCGACGAAGCAACAACACCATCAGTCGATGTCGCGTATATTACATTAGGGTCGACTTTATTCTCAGCAACTGGCGCCACACCACCACGAGCACAGCCTGACACCACAAAAGCAAGCACAGCAATTACAAAATATTCTTTTTTTATTTCGACCATTTTGTTAATTTTATAAAATACTAATTAAATACAGCAACAAGTAAATAAATTAATACACAATAGTATTACAGCTAATGAAATCTTTCAATTTTACTCCTTTTGGTAAGTTAACATAAAAATTATTATTTTCCAAAGACTTAAGGAGCTTTAAATGAATTTTTTCCAGTAAATCTCCTATTTTTCTTAAATTAACTATAGTAATATTGTCATCAGTTATTTTGGAGAAATTTCCCGACCATTCTACTTTAGCTGGTTTAATTAACTCATCAGTCGATATATTAACGTTAAAAACATAATTACCATATTTATCTATATTATCTAACCACTTTTAAAAATTAAGTTTACTTGCTCAATTTAGCGAAAAAATAACCCCGATTTCGGGGTTATTTTTAAAACATTTAGCCCTGCCTGAATTCGCAAATCTGGTAAAAATCGCAGTATTTGCAAAGCGGACTTGGACATGGCGGGAATTCTCCCTTTTGGATATCAGTAATAGTCTCTATAATCTTGTTTTGTATCTTCTCCAATTCTTCTGGTGACCCCAAAAATTCCTGTTCGGTGTTGTTGTCGAGGTAATGGAAAGCGAGGGCAACGACCTCGTCACGGAAA
>JAAXVE010000119.1 GCA_013335665.1 Candidatus Falkowiibacteriota bacterium | reverse complement strand
AGAAGGACTTGTTCAAAAACGGTATTCGGCATATGATAGTTGGACATGCTGATACTGTTGAAACCATGGTGCGACTTACAATAACAGACAGGCATATATAGAAAGCCTGGAAATGCCTATACCTTTGAATGTATGTTCCGATCCACGCCATGGAGCAGATAATAATAACGAGTTCAATCAGAGGCTGGAAAACCACAGCCCAGCCGAACAGTGCTACAAGCTCATTATGAATACAATGAATTTGTCACGAAAGGTTTCGAAGCCCAGATAAAATCCATAGTCATGCTGAAAAAATAGTTAGAAAAGCCATTGAACGACTTCGCTATTTTACCCAGTTCTTCATCTGTTAATGCCAACTTATCACCCAAATCATTCAAAGACTTTTCCATTTTTATCAGATTCGGCAAGCTGTACAATTCTTTAGGGCTGATTGGGCTGACTAGCTTTGCCAAAATCAATTCCGCTGGGTTGGGTCCAGCTATTTTACCCCTTGCTCTCGCCTCCATACTCGCCTTTCTGACAGCGATCTGCGATTTCTTAAAATTACTAAAAAAACCTTCCGGATATATCAGCGGCTTAAGAGTTTTCATCCCTTCATAGTTTTCACTGCCGATCAAATTGCTGATATATTTTTCCACCTTTGGCAAACCCTCTGGGCCGAACAGAATAACAGCACCCTTAGCCTGATCAACAACTCCAAAAGTCTTTGCTGCCGAAAAAATATCAGAAAGTTTTTTCGTATAGGCAATAAACTTCTTTTCCATGTCCTTATAAGCGTTTGCCAATGTGATTTTCATTCCTTCATCTAATTTACTTGTGCCGACGTGCCCTAAAACATGGAAAGTATTGATATAATTCCTAGCAAATGTACTCATCTCGCCATTGGCTAAATCGTCGATATCGCCAATAATTTCGGTAAAATTAAGATTAATAAACCCTCTGATTTGTTCTTCAGCTTCCTGGCGGTAACCTTCTTTTTCGCCAGCCGGAGCTTTCGAATATTCTTGAATTGTAAATAAAATATTTTTTATAAATTCTTCATGATACTCTACGCCGTCAGTAAACGATTCTGCCAGATTGTGATTATTTTCATGATTAACAACTTTTTCTCTAGCAACGCCCCTCTTTATTAAGTTAAAAACATCTTGTGGTAAATGAAGTCCGTTTGACCCCTTGCTGACATAGGTGTCATAAGCATCACTATCAAGATCGATCACGATCTGACATCCTGAAAAAGTTATATCATAATCTTCCGGTTTAAGTGATTTTAAATCTATTTCATGATCACGGAGCAATGCGTCAAAAATCGCCCAATCATCCTCCTGCATCTCCTTTTGCAACTCTATAACTCTCAGTCTCTTTTGAGAAACAGAATCGACAAATTTATCGATCTTGGCGATAAATTCAACATTATCATTCTTTCCCTCGCGATTTACATCAAATTCATTCATAACTAACATAGTAATTTTTGAACTTTGATTATCCGCTTCTTTTTCCTTCTCTGCAGGTGTCATGCTCTTCCATTGTTGCAACAGACTTTCGCGTTCGTTCTGAATTTCCTTGATTCTATTATATCTGTCAACTTCTTCTGGGGAAATAAAGCCTTGATTGACCATATCTTTTATTTTCTCATTCGCAAAATTCCTGATTTCCGTTCGAAAATCCTCTGCACCCAATTCGCTTCTATCATTCACGGCCTGCCTCAATGAATTAAGCATCAATACCTTGGTATCTATTACCTTATATAAAGCCTCTCTTTTCTCAACGTGAGCGGATATTTTATTTTCCGCAACATCAGTGCCGCTCTTTAACTTGTCTTCGATAGCCATAAATTGAATTCTTACTATTAAACAAAAAGCCTGGCGAAAACGCCAGGCGATCTGACCTTTCTATGGTCAATGTATGTATGATTATTTACTCTTCTTCTTAGCCTTTGCCTTACTCATTACTTCAACTAGTTTTTTCACGCCCTCGCCGATCAACAACAGATATGAAGTGCTGTGCTCGATCTTCTCTTTAAGCGAATCAATGACAGCACCGGCTTTTTCGATCTTCTCGTTGACACCGTGAACCGCCTTAAACATCTCCCGCACCACCATCACCATGTAATAGATGAACCAGGCGATCAACGCCGACAACAAGAGGGCGCAAAAAGCCAAAGTAAGATTCAAAACGTCATGGCTTGTTTGTATTAAGCTCATATTTCTTCTTGATTAAAGACGGAAAATTAAAAGTCGCGCAACTTGGCGTCGAAACGCTCGGCTAAACGCTCTAACAATTTGGCTTGCACGCCATCTACCTCATCGCCAGTTAACGTACGATCGGCTTGATAGACTACATGAAAGGCCAGGCTCTTCTTGCCCGCGCCCAGCTTGTCGCCCTCATAGACGTCGAACAGCTCGACCTCCTTGATAAGCGGACTGAATTTCAAAACCTCTTGCCTGATTTCACTATACAAAATTTTCTGATTAATCACAAACGCCAAATCGCGGACAAGAGGCGGAAACTTCTCATATTCCTGGTACATGGCGTGTCCACGCTTCCTGGCCAATGCAGCTAAGTGTCTAAGCGACACCTCAATAGCAACCACAGACTTTTTCAATCCGACGCCTTTAGCCGCTTTAGCATCGACCTGGCTGATATTGCCAACCACCTTGCCAGACACGACGATGTCGGCAAAAGACGATTTGTCAGACCAGTTCGGCACAACCTCGTTTGGCTGCCAGGCCAATGGCAAATTCAAATTTTTCAAAAGATATTCCAAGACACCCTTAGCACGGCGGAAAATGTCGGCTGATTGGTCGCTTGCCAGGACGATTCCTAAACGCTTTTCCTGATATGGTAAGCTGTCTTTTGAACGGTTATCCTTCAAAAGCTCACTCGGCAGATCAAAATAGACTGAGCCGATTTCAAACAGGCCGTAATCCTTGAAACGCGACTGATTAACCTTGACCGAATCAAGCAAGTTTGGCAACAAGCTCTGGCGCATCATGGTCTGGTGTGAAGCCATCGGATTGACCAGTCTAAGGTGGCTGCTGGAATCGATGAACAACTTCTTTAATTGGTCTTCGCCAACGAAAGAATAATTGTAAACCTCATAAAGATTCGCCCCAAAAGCCAAGAGTTCACGCACCTGGTGCTCAAGCTCGCGCTCTTCGTTGCGCTCTGGCGGCAACATGGCCACCTGCGGCATCACGGTCTGGATATTATTATAGCCATAAATACGCGCCACTTCTTCGACCAAATCTTCGCGAATAGAAACATCCTTAGTAGCGCGCCATGATGGCACAGTGACAGTCAATTCGCCTTTAGCTTTCTTTACTTCGAAGCCGAG